>JANOUM010000466.1:0-12154 GCA_031416855.1 Rhodoferax sp.
TCTGGCTCGAAGACTGCGCTCCCCACTGTCAGCAATGCTGACGGCCCCCTCTGCCAGTCCGGCAGCGCGAAAATACCTCGGCACCCGCTGCTGTTGCAAACCACAAGAAGTTGGCGCAGCCATCGGTAGGCCACCGCCAGCAAGATGGACAGGCCAAGCAAGGCGCCGACCAGCGGCCAGGCGCCAAGCTCGTTCTTCATCGCGGCCAGCAGGCCGCCGAGCAGGCCAGTCAGAGCGAAGGTGCGCAACCCGGCGATGCGTCAGCCCTCGGACAGGTCTCGGCTGCGCCAGCCGCGCTCCAGGCCGATCAGCAGGCCTACCGCCAGCGCGGCCGCGAGGCCCATCAGGTTGACGCTGGACTCCACGGTCTCGCAACCTCCGTTGGGCACTCGGTCATTTGCGCCAACTCCTCAATCCGCCGGCGCGCGCACCACCAACACATGCGCCGGCGCCTGGCGGATGATTTGCTCCGCGCCGCTGCCCATCAGCACTCGCCCCAGGCCGCGCCGGCCATGGGTGCCGACCACGATCAGGTCGGCCTTCCAGTCGGTGGCGGCCTTGGCCACGGTCTCGCCCAGACGTTCGCCGTACTTCTCGAACAACTCGCTCTCGGCCTCGATGCCGGCCACGCGTGCGCTGGCCACGCCCTCGGCCAGCACCTTGACGCCAGTCTCGCGCAGCAAAGTGATCAGGTCGGTGTTGTAGCTGCCGAAATCCTGGTAGCCGGCGCTATAGACCAACTCATCGACCAAGTGAATCAGGCGCAGGCGCGCGCCGAAGTTCTTCGCCAGATTGACGGCGTTGGCCAGCGCTTCATTCGAGGTTGGGCTGCCATCGACGGGGACGAGGATGCGTTGGTACATGGTCATGCTCCTGCTGTGCGTTGAAAGGACAGCCCCAGTTTCGGCCGTGGCTCTGGCGCGCGGCTTGACGTGGATCAAGCGCTTGGCCTGAGCGCTTGGTCACAGTCGATGGGTGGCGTCATCAGAGGCAATGCAGGACCAGGTCGGCTTGGACGATGCCGAGGCGGCGCGCCGTTTGGCGCAGGACGGTCCCAACGCTTTGCCCGGCAGCGAGCCCAAGGCGCTTTGGCGCATTGCCGCGGGGGTACTGGCCGAGCCGATGCTTCTGATGCTGCTGCACGAAGGTGACCGCATCGCCGCCAATCACGCCCGAACCCAGGGCCATCGTCCAGAACTGGTGTTGATGCACACCGCCTGCAGTGGAGCGAGGCCGACATCACCGAAGTGGCGCGGCACCTGAACGATATGATCTATCAGTTCGCGCAACCTGCGGCTGCGCTGGGCTTGGCGGGCTCGAGATAGTTCGCAAGCGCTATCGGCCGCGACGGCCTGCGGCGCCGCTGGCTTAGGCTTCGTACTTGAAGGACAGCGAAACCCGGGCGCGGTAGGCGACGACCTTGCCGTCTTCGATCTTCATGTCGAGTTTGACGATTTCGGCGACACGCAGATCGCGCAACGACTTGGCTGCGGTCTCGACGGCGCTTTTTGCGGCGGCTTCCCAGGACGCGGTGCTGGTGCCGATGATTTCGGTGACGCGATAGACGCCGGAACCGGTGATTTTCTTGGCCATGGGTATTGCTCCTTCGGGTTGAGAGGCGCAAAACGGGTTGTGCGCCTCGGGAAACCATCATAGGCCCATACGCCGTAGAGGCCGCTATTTGTGCAAGCTTCGGTCGATGGCCAGCAGGATGCTGCTGACGGCCTCCTCGAGTGGCGCCGGCACCCAACGCCGCAATCGCGCGCGCATGGCCTTGGCGCGCGGCGAGAGTTCGAATTCCATGATGCGTTGGACAGGGTAGGGGCGGGATGAAGCGAAAGCATCTGGGCCGGTCGCACGATCATGGCTTGATGTCGCTTTTCCTGGCCTGGTGAGGGACGATTGTCCCGGCGCCTGAGCCGATTGAACTTGACCCAACTCAAATCGACGCTGGTGCGCCGGGGCCGTGGGTTGGTTCGAAGGCGACCTTGCCAGCGTCATGGTTCACGCGCTCCAGTTGATCGGATGACAACGTCGTCACGCGATGGCGTGGCTTGCACGGCAGATGCAGGTTGGGGCAGTTCGCAGAAACCCTGCGCAGGAACGCCGAGTGCCGCGTTGAACTTGCTCGAGAGATTCTGAAAGGCGATGAGTCCGGTCAATTCGACGATGGCGTCGTCCGAGAAGTGCGCGCGCAGGGCGCTGATGTGCGACTCGCCGACGCCAGCCCCCGACAGTGTCATGGCCTCGGCATAGTCGAGCGCGCTGCGTTCGCGTTGATCGAACAAGCCACTGTCGCGCCAGCGGCCAAGTGCCGCGACCTTCTCGAGGCTGGCGCCGCGTCGGCGCAGCGTTGCCGAGTTGAGATCGACGCAGAAGGCGCAGGCGTTGAGTTGCGAAACGCGGACCGTGACGAGCGAACGCAAAGCTGGTTCGATCGGCGAGGTGCGGCGCTCGATCATGCCGTAGAGCGTGGCCACGCCGAGGAACAGCCTGGGCGAGCGCGCCCACAGCAATGCGGCGTCCAAAACCCTGCCGTAGCGGCGCCTCTGGTTCCAGAAGAAGGGCAACAGGTACCAGGCGCTGTTCGCCTCTGTTCTCGGTTCGATGCGCATGGTTGAACGAATGGTTGCGAAGGATTCTAAAGATCGCGCAGCCGGGCGGATTGACAAAAATCAACAGACATCGGTGCGCTAAAGTCGGCGCATGCCCAATCCACCATCTACCAATCTCCTGCTCAAGTTCGATGGCGACGCCAAGGAGTTGGCGGCGCGCCTGGCCGGTCTGTTGGACGCGGCGATGGACGCCATCATCACGCTGGACGAGTCACAGCAGGTGGTCCAGTACAACCGGGCGGCTGAAAAAATCTTTGGCTGGCCGGTCGCGCAGGTGCTGGGCGGCCCCTGGACAAACTCATCCCCGAGCGTTTTCGTGGCGCGCACGGCAAGCATGTGCGGCATTTCGGCAAGACTGGCGCCACCTCGAGGGGCATGGGCGACGGCACCGTGCTGTACGGCCTGCGCGCCGGCGGGCAGGAGTTTCCGATGGACGCTTCGATCTCGCAGTTGGACACCGCGCATGGCAAGCTCTTCACCGTGATCCTGCGCGACGTCAGCGAACGCTTGCGCGCGCAAGAGGAGCTGCGCGCTTTCGCGCTGCAGGCGCATCATGTGCGCGAGGAGGAGAAAGCCCGCGTGGCGCGCGAACTGCACGACGAGTTGGCCCAGTCGCTCACCACGCTCAAGATGGACGCGGCCTGGATGCGCGACAGGCTGGCCAGCGATGCGGCAGGCGGCCTGGAGTTGACGGCCAAGCTCGCCACCATGCAGGCCACGCTGGACCAGGCCGTGGCCGCCACCCGGCGCATCGCCTCCGATTTGCGCCCGCTGATTCTCGACGACCTGGGCCTGACGGCGGCGCTGGAGTGGCTGGTCAATGGTTTCATCAAACGCAGCGGCCTGGCCTGCGCCTTGGAGATCGATGGCGAGGTGGAACTGTCCGAGCCCTATGCCACGGCGGTGTTTCGCATCGTGCAGGAGAGCCTGAACAATGTGGCCAAGCATGCCGGGGCCTCCAAGGTGCTGGTACGCATCGCACGCGACGGCAGGGCCGTGGCGCTGTCGATCCGCGATGACGGGTGCGGCTTTGATGCGCAGGCGCCGCGCAGGCGCGAGGCGCTGGGTCTGGCTGGCTTGCGTGAGCGCGCTCATCTGCTGCGCGGAAGCGCAGACATCAAGAGTCAAGCGGGGACAGGCACGACGGTCGAGGTGCGCATTCCGCTGGCCTGAATAACGCTCCCTTGACGTTTGTCAATCACGCGCGCGCGCAAACGCGTAGCCTCACATGGCCGATATCCAACTGGAGATGCCATGCCTACCTCTTACAGCCAGATCCTGGTTCATCTTGACGTGACAGCTCGCGCCACCGAGCGCCTGCGCCTGGCGCGTGAACTGGGCAGCCGCCACGGCGCCCAAGTGACGGCGCTGTATGCGGCCACGCCCAGCCTGGTCGAAATGCCCTTCACGCCCGAGATTGGCGCCAGCGTCGCCGCCGACATGCGAGCCATTGACGAAGGACGCGTGGTGCGCGCGCGCGCTGCTTTCGACGACGAACGGATCAAGCCCGGCGCCCTCGCAGCCTGGGCGCAGGTGCTGGAGTCCCCCGTGATGGGCGTGTTTGCGCGTCAGGCGCTGCACGCGGACTTGCTGGTGCTGGGCCAGCACAACCCGAGCAGCGCCCTGGACGAGAACGTGCCCGCCGACTTTGTCGAGGGCGTGCTGGCGCTGTCAGGCAAGCCCGCCTTGGTGCTGCCCTACATTGGCGCGCCTAAAACGCTGGGAGGCGTCGTCGCGGTGGCCTGGAAGCCCACGCGCGAATCGGCGCGTGCCGTGGCTGGCGCCATGCCGCTGTTGCAGGGGGCCACGCAGGTGCATGTCATCAGTTGGGGCGAGGACAGCGGCGCTGATCCGTCGGTCGAAGGCGCGCGCCTGGACTTGAACACCTGGCTGAAAGCCCAGGGCGTGACCCCGCTGTGGCATCGCCAGAGCAAGGAGCCCGAAGCTATAGGCGATTTGCTGCTCTCGCTGGCCTTCGACCTGGGCGCCGACCTGCTGGTGATGGGCTGCTACGGACACAGCCGGGCCCGCGAATGGGTGCTCGGCGGCGTTTCGCGCACGGTGCTGCGCTCGATGACCCTGCCGGTGCTGATGGCGCATTGAGTCCCGACCCCACCGCCTGAAAGACCCGAGCATGAAAACCCAACCCGACCTGATCCTGATCGCCAATGCCGCGCATGCCCGCCTGTTCAAGCAGGCGCGCGGCGAACCCTTGGAACTGCTGGAGAGCTTCGAGCACCCGCAAAGCCGCATCAAGGCCGGTTTGTTGGCCGACGCGCCCGCCGGGCGCGGCAAAGCTGATCGCAGCAGCAGCGGCGCCGGCTATCCGCCACGCATGGACGCCAAGCACAAGGATCATCTGCGCTTTGCGCGCGAGTTGGCCGGCGCGCTGGAGCGCCAGCTGCAGCAGGGCAAGATCGGCGCGCTGGCCTTGTTCGCGTCCAGCCCTTTTCTGGGCGGGCTCAAGGCCGAGCTGGGCGATAGCGTGCGGCGCATCCTGCACAGCACGCACGACCTGGACCTGACCAGCGTGGGCATAACCGAGCTGGAGCCGCGCATCCGGCAGGAGCTGGCGGCGCGCTGAATGCGCGAAGCCCAGTTGGACAGGCCGGACAACGCGAACGGCGATGAACTTCTCGCTCAAATCGGTCCTTGACGCGCTGGGCGAACGCACGGGCTTCTGGGGCCGCCTTGTCCCTGTTTGATCCATGTCAACCCTGCCTGATGGGCCACTCGTAAACTTTCTTCGAAGGTCGCCCCATCCGCATTCCTTCCATTTCAATTTCAGGAGAAGGCCATGAACAGTCAACAAACCGCAATCGCTCCCCCGCTTCGCAACGGCATTGCGCTGGGCGCCACCGTGGGCGTCTTCTACGCCCTTTGCGCCCTGGCCTGGTTCGCCGCGCCAGGCGCTTTCCTCAGTTTGATGAACAACCTGTTCCATGGCATGGACTTCTCCAGCATGGTTCAGCCCCGGCCCTTCGCCATTCAGGGCTTCCTGCTGGCGCTGATCGTGCTGTCGCTCTGGGCGGTCCTGGCCGGGACCTTCTTCGCCTGGCTGCGCCAACGTCTGATGCCGTGAGCATCATTTAACCAACCGGAGTCATTGCACATGAACCACCACCCTGTCCAGCCTGGCGCGGAACCTGGCGCTGGCCCGCAACCGGACGAGCCGGAGTTCTGGCGCTCGCGCTACGCGCTCGGCCTGGCCGTCATCGGCGCCGCCGCGCTCTACTTTCTGCTGACCGAACATCGGGCGCATTTCTTCAGTGCGCTGCCTTTCCTGATCTTGCTCGCCTGCCCCTTGATGCACCTGTTCATGCATGGAGGCCATGGAGGACATAAAGGACATGGAGGGCATGCAAACCAGGGCGGCAACGAGGGCCAGGGCTGCTGCGCCCCAAGCCAGGACACAGCGGCCAAGTCGCGAGCCGCGCCACAAGGAGAAACGCCATGAACCACGCCCAACCCGCCTATGGTCTGTGGCTGCTGGTGGCCTTCAATTCGGCGATCTTCATCATCTTCGCCTTCAGCTTCTTCAAGCCCGCCACGGCGCGCGACTGGCGCAGCTTCAGCGCGTTTTCCGCCTTCATCGTGGCGCTGTTCGTCGAGATGTATGGCTTCCCATTGACGCTCTATTTGCTGTCGGGCTGGTTGCAGACCAAATATCCGGGCCTGGACATTCTGTCCCACGACAGCGGGCATCTGTGGTCCACCCTGCTCGGCGAAAAGGGCGATCCGCACTTTGGTGCGCTGCATATCGCCAGCTACGTTTTCCTGGCCTATGGCTTTTATCTGCTGGCGATCTCGTGGACCGTCCTGTTCGCCGCCCAGGGCCGCCAGGAGCTGGCAACGACCGGCCCGTACGCCCGCGTCCGGCACCCCCAGTACCTGGGCTTCGTGCTGATACTGCTCGGTTTCCTGCTGCAATGGCCGACCCTTTTGACGCTGTTGATGTTCCCGGTGCTGTTGCTTATGTACGGGCGCCTTGCCGTCACCGAGGAGCGTGAGATGCAGGCGCGCTTTGGCGCTGCTTGGAACGCCTATGCCGACGCGACGCCGCGCTTCATACCGAGCCTGATCCGACGCAAGGCCATCGCATGAACCTCAATTTCCTCGGCGCCGCGGGCACCGTCACCGGCTCCAAGACTCTGGTCACGAACGCGGGCAAAAAATTGCTCGTCGATTGTGGACTTTTCCAGGGCTACAAGAACCTGCGTCTGATGAACTGGGAACCCTTTGCCTTCGATCCCAAATCGCTGGACGCCGTGGTGTTGACGCACGGCCATCTGGACCACAGCGGCGCCTTGCCGCTGTTGGTTAAACAAGGTTTTCGCGGGCCAGTGTTCGCCACGCCGGGGACCATCGACGTGTGCCGCGTGCTCTTGCCCGACAGCGCCTGGTTGCAGGAGGAAGACGCGGCCTATGCCAACCGGCGCCAGTTCTCCAAACACAAGCCGGCGCTGCCGCTGTACACGCAAGAGGACGCTGAGCGTGCGCTACGCCGCCTCGAAGCTCTGCCCTTCGATGAACCGAGCGAGGACGTGGCGGGCATGCGCCTGCGCCTGCGGCCGGCGGGCCACATCATCGGCGCCAGTTCGGCCGAGCTGGTTCAGGGCAGCACGACGCTGCTGTTCTCGGGCGATCTTGGGCGGCCCGACGACCGCATCATGCGCGCGCCCACACCCATCGCGCAGGCCGACCATGTGGTGCTGGAGTCCACCTACGGCGACCGGCTGCACGACGTGCAGGACGGCGAGGCCTTGCTCGGCCAGGCCATCACGCGCACCGCCGCGCGCGGCGGCAGCACGGTGATTCCGGCCTTCGCCGTCGGTCGCGCGCAGGCCCTGCTGTACGCCATCTACCGTCTCAAGACGAGCAAGCAAATACCGGATCTGCCGGTCTATCTGAACAGCCCGATGGCCATCGACATGACCGAGATTTACCAGCGCTACCGCGCCGAGCACCGCCTGTCGGTGCAGCAATGCCAGGGCCTGTGCCATGTCGCCAGGATGGTGCGCACGGTGGAGGATTCGCGCGCGCTGGTGGCGCAGCGCCATCCCTGCGTGATCGTCTCGGCCAGCGGCATGGCCACTGGCGGGCGCATCCTGCATCACCTCAAGGCGCTGGCGCCGCATGCGCGCAACTGCATCGTCTTTGCCGGCTACCAGGCCGGCGGCACGCGCGGCGCGCGCATGCTGGCCGACGAGCCGAGCATCCGCATCCACGGCCAGGATGTCCAGGTGAAGGCCGAGATCGTGTCCTTGCCCGGCATGTCGGCGCACGCCGACGCGCGCCAGTTGGTCGATTGGCTCAAGACTGCGCCCAAGGCGCCGCGCATGGTCTATCTGAACCACGGCGAGGCCGCGCCGGCCGACGCGCTGCGCCAGCGCATCGAGCGCGAACTGGGCTGGAGCGTCACGGTGCCGCGTCTGGGCCAGAGCCTGGAGATCGAGCCATGAGTGAGCAGACTCTTCATCTGCGTGCCCTGGACGCGGCATACCGATTCACCCATCATCAAGGAAGCCATCATGTCCAGAGCGTCGCCCAGCCTTAATGCAAAGATCGCCCTTTGGATCCTGGTAGCCCTGGTCGCATTTGTCGCGGCGACATCGGCGGCACTGGCACAAGGCGGCGCCGGCGTGCCAGCGACGCAGTCATCCAATCTGCAAGGCGTGACGGTCAAGGCGACGCTCAAGCCGCCCGGCCTGTCCGAGAGCCGATGGGAAATCAGCATCGTGCTTGACACGCACAGCGGCGACATTGGAGATGACCTGGTTCAAAGCGCCAGCTTGACGACCGCCGACGGTCGAACCCTGAAACCGCTCGCTTGGGTCGGCGCAGGGCCTGGCGGCCACCACCGCGAGGGCGTGCTGGCCTTCGATGTTGCGGCGCCGCGCCCGACCAGCGTCGAGTTGCGCATCCAGCGTCCCGGCGAGGCTGCGCCCCGCACGTTTCGCTGGCAACCCTGAGCGGCCGAAGGGAAAAACCATGCAGCTGCCGGACGCCGACGGGCCATGGTTGATCGGCATCGCCGTGGCGCTGGGGCAGCAGACGGCCGCAGCGAACGCCGGACAGGCCGTAGCTGCGGCTGCGACCGGCATGCTTCGCGGATGCAGGGCTGGCCGACATCCGGCGGGTGACAGAGGCAATCCTCAATGGTGAAACCAAGGCGATCGCCATGAACGCACACGGGCTGCGCCTGCGCCTCTTGGGCATCGACACGATGCAGGAGCATGTGGTCTATATGCGGCGCGACTGCCATGTCTGCCACGCCGAGGGCTTCGAGGCCAAGGCGCGGGTGCAGGTGCGGGTGCGCGAGCGGCACATCATCGCGACGCTCAATGTGATCGATTCCGAGCTGCTGGCCCACGACGAAGCCAGCCTGTCAACGGGCGCGTGGCGCGCCTTGCACGCCGCGGCGGGCGATCCCGTGACGGTGGAGCACGCGCCAACGCTCGATTCTTTGGGCGCCGTGCGCGCCAAGATTTACGGCCATCGGCTGGACGCGGCGGCCTTGAAAGAGATCATCGCCGACGTGGCCCAGGGCCACTACGCCGACCTGCATATCGCGGCCTTCCTGAGCGCCTGCGCAGGCGGGCGCATGGACCTGCAGGAGACGGTTGACCTGACGCGGGCGATGGTCGAGGCCGGCGAACGGGTCGCATGGGGCCGCAGCCCGATCGCCGACAAGCATTGCGTGGGCGGCCTGCCCGGCAACCGCACTACGCCCATCGTGGTGGCCATCGCGGCGGCGGCCGGGCTGACGATGCCCAAAACCTCCTCGCGCGCCATCACGTCGCCTGCGGGCACCGCCGACGTGATGGAGACCCTGACCCGCGTGGACCTGGATCTGGCGGCGATGCGCCGCGTCGTCGAGCGCGAAGGCGCCTGCATGGTCTGGGGCGGGGCATTGGCCCTGAGCCCGGCCGACGACATGCTGATCCGAGTCGCGGTGCCGCTGGACCTGGACAGCGACGCCCAATTGGTCGCCTCGGTCTTGTCCAAGAAGATCGCCGCCGGGGCGACGCATGCCGTGATCGACGTCCCGGTTGGACCCACGGCCAAGGTGCGCGGCGAGGCGGACGCCGACCATCTGCAAACCTTGCTCGAGCAAGTTGCGGCGGCGCATGGGCTGCAAGTGCGCGTGCTGCGCAGCGCCGGCGGCCAGCCGGTGGGCAAGGGCGTGGGGCCGGCGCTCGAGGCCCATGACGTGCTGGCCGTGTTGCGCGGCACCGCTTTGGCGCCATCGGATTTGCGTGCGCGTTCGCTGCGGCTGGCCGGGGAGTTGTTGGAGTTCTGTGGCCACAGCAAGCCGGGAATGGGTGGCGTACTGGCCTCGCAACTGCTCGACAACGGCGCGGCATGGGCCAAGTTCCAGGCTATTTGCGAAGCGCAAGGTGCGTTGCGCGAGCCGGGCCTGGCCCCCTTGCGCGAACCTGTGCTTGCGCAGCGCGCCGGCTGGGTGAGCACGATCGACTGCCGGCGGCTGGCGCGGGTGGCCAAGCTCGCGGGAGCACCCGACGCCGCCGTGGCCGGCCTTGAGATGCATGTGCGCCTGGGCGATCAGGTGCGGGTCGGCATGCCTCTGTTCACCTTGCACGCCGTGGCGCCCGGCGAGTTGTCGTATGCGCGCAGCTATCTTGAGACGCATCCCTTCGTGACGCTGACCGAGGAGCCAGCGCCATGAAGCCGGTGGCGCTGGCCATGCCCGGCAACGAGCGCCTGGCCGATGAGTTGGCGGCGCTCTTGCCAGCCGAGCACGTCGGCGCGACGGTGCGGCGCTTTCCGGACGGCGAGTCCCATGTGCGGGTCGAGGGCTTGGTCCTGGGGCGCGAGACATTCATCGTCTGCACGCTGGACCGGCCCGACGCCAAACTGGTGCCGCTGCTGCTGCTGGCCTGCGCGCTGCGCGACGCGGGCGCGCGCCGGGTCGGTCTGGTCGCGCCGTACCTGGCCTACATGCGCCAGGACCGGCGCTTCCAAAGCGGCGAGACGGTCAGCGCCTTGCATGTGGCGGCCTGGATTTCGCGCCATGTTGACTGGCTGGTGACGGTCGATCCGCATCTGCACCGCATCAAAGATCTGTCGCAGGTCTATAGCGTGCCGGCGCGCGTCGTGCATGCGGCGCAGGCGGTGGCCGCCTGGATCAAGGCAAAGGCGCGCCAGCCGCTCTTGATCGGCCCCGACGAGGAGAGCGGCCAATGGGTCGGCGACATCGCGCAGCGCTGCGACGCGCCCTTTGTCGTGCTGTCCAAAACGCGCCGCGGCGACCGCCAGGTCGAGGTCTCGGCGCCCGACCTGGCGCAATGGCGCGGCCATACGCCGGTGCTGGTGGACGACATTGTGTCGAGCGCGCGCACCATGATCGAGACCACTGTCCAGTTGCGCCGCGCGGCACTGGCCGCGCCCCTGTGCGTCGCGGTGCATGCCGTGTTCGCGCAGACCGCGTTCGAGGATTTGCGCGCCGCCGGCGCTGCCGATATCGTGAGCTGCGACACCATCGTCCATCCCTCCAACCGCATTGCCATGGCGCCGACCATCGCCGCTGCCCTGCGTGAGCTGCTGGCATGAATGCCGAACCGATGCGCCCGCAGTCGTCCTCTGTTCAATCCATTGCAAAGGAGCTCATCATGTCCCGAAATTCGACCATCGGTAACGCCAGGATTGCCCTGTGGATCGCCGTGGCCATCCTCGCCTTGACGGCTGCGACCGCTGTGGCGCTGGCGCAGACCAGTCCCGCTGCGCCGGCCATGCAGTCATCCGCCGTTCAAGGGGTCACCGTCAAGGTGACGCCAAAGACGCTGGGGCAGGGTGGCGGCCGGTGGGAGTTTGCCGTGGTGCTAGACACCCACAGCGGCGACCTGAGCGACGACCTGGTTCAAAGCGCCAGCTTGACGACCGACGACGGCCGCACGCTCAAGCCCTTGGGCTGGACCGGCGCGCCGCCTGGTGGCCACCACCGCGAAGGTGTGCTGGCCTTCGAAGTTCCGGCGCCGCGCCCGGCGACGGTCGAGTTGCGGATCGTCCGTCCGGGCGAGACCGCGCCGCGAACGTTCCGCTGGCAACCCTGAAACGCCGATGGAGCAGAACATGAACCAGGCTGATCGGCGCGTCGGCGGCTTCCTCATCTTGCTTGGCGCTGCCTTTGCAGTGTCGATGGCCTTTGGCGTGACCCTGCCGCTGCTTCCCGCGTTGCTCGGCCGGTTCATCGGTTCGGCCGAGGCTGGCGACGTAGCCCGGCATACCGGTTGGCTGACCGGCGTTTACACGGCGGCCATGTTCGCGCTCGCGCCCGTCTGGGGCGCCTTGTCCGACCGGATTGATCGCCGGATCGTCATGCTGGCGGGTCTGGTCGGCGGTGCGCTGGCACTGACGGCGCTGGACGTTATCGACGGACTGGCCGGGCTCTATGCGGCGCGCATCGCAAGTGGCGTTTTTTCGGCTGCCGTGCTGCCGGCCGTGCTGGGCGCGGTGGTGGATTTATCGGCGCCGGGCGAACGGCACAGGCGCTTTGGTGCCGTGGCGGCCGCCACGGC
>JANOUM010000467.1:0-4092 GCA_031416855.1 Rhodoferax sp.
AATTCCGCATCCATGGTGGCCATCTGTTCGGGCATCACCAGGCGCATGACCAGCTCGCCCACATAGTGGAGCAGACCCGCAGTGAATGCCGCCTGCTGGTTCTGCCGCACCACCCCCGCCAGCGACCGGGATACCTTGGCCACGTCCAGGCTGTAGCTCCAGTATTGCTGCAGGTTGATGCCCACCACCGCCTTCAGCGACGCCTTGGTGGCGGATGCGGTTGCCATCGTCCGTACATGGCCCAGGCCGACCACCGCGAGGGCTTCGGGGACGCTGTTGACGCGGCCCGAGAGCTTGAAGAAACCGGAGTTGGACAGCTGCAGGAGGCGGATCGCCAATGCCGGGTCGACACTGATGAGCTGGTTGATCTTTTTCAGATCCGGCTCCTCGCGCTCCAGTTCGCTGAGCAGCAGCGCAACAATCTTGGGGATGCTGGGCAGCACGAACTGCGACGCCAGCACGGCACTGAGTTGCATGGGATGCGGACTCCTATCGAAAACTAACCACCAAGCGGATTATCGGCCGGCGGACCTGCCCTGGCACCAGCGCGTCTCACGTCAGCGCGTCAGCTTGGCGAACGCACTCGCCATCGCGGTCGTAGACGGTGCGCCGACTGGCGCCCGCTGACGCCGGGACACTTGGGCACCTGGCGCCTCACGGCGCGGCGGCGCGCCGAGGCCCTGCTCGGGTGCGTCCAGGCGCATGCTCAAGGCGATCCGCTTGCGCGCCAGGTCGAGCTCGACCACCCGCACCGCCACGATGGCGCCGATCTTGACGATCGTGCGCGCGTCCTGTACGAACTTGTGGCTGAGCTGGCTGACATGCACCAGGCCGTCCTGGTGCACACCCAGGTCGACGAAAGCGCCGAACGCCGCCACGTTGCTGACCGTGCCCTCAAGCACCATGCCCACCGTCAGATCGGAGATGTCCTGTACGCCGTCGTTCAGGCGCGCAGCCTTGAAACCGGGCCGGGGATCGCGGCCCGGTTTCTTCAGTTCGGACACGATGTCGCGCACCGTAATCACGCCGAACCGCTCGTTGGCAAACAACTCGGGATGCAGTTGCTGCAGCATGTCCGGGCGCCCCATGAGCTGGGTGACCGAGGTACCTGTGTGGGCGAGGATCCTCTCCACCACCGGGTAGCTCTCGGGGTGCACCCCGGTCACGTCCAGCGGGTTGTCGCCATCGCGGATGCGCAGGAACCCGGCACTTTGCTCGAACGCCTTTGGACCCAGTCCGGTCACTTCGAGCAGTTGCCGGCGGTTGCGAAACCCGCCGTGGCTGTCGCGCCAGCGCACTACAGCGGCCGCGACGCTGGCGGACATGCCCGAGACCCGGCACAACAAGGGCTTGCTGGCGGTGTTGAGGTCCACTCCCACGGCGTTGACGCAGTCCTCCACCACCGCATCCAGCGTCCGGGCCAGCTCGCTTTGGTTCACGTCATGCTGGTACTGCCCGACGCCAATCGATTTCGGATCGATCTTGACCAGTTCGGCCAGCGGGTCCTGCAAGCGGCGTGCGATGCTGGCAGCGCCGCGCAGACTGACGTCTACATCCGGCATTTCCTCCGACGCGAAGGCACTGGCCGAATACACCGACGCACCGGCTTCGCTGACCACCACGCGCTCCAGCGGCTTGCCGACCGCGGCGCCAGGGCCGCGCGCAGTGGCGAGCCGGCGCATCAGGTCGGCCGCCAGTTTGTCGGTCTCCCGGCTGGCCGTGCCGTTGCCGATGGCGATCAGGTCGACCGCGTGGCGCTGGCACAACTGCTCCAGCACCTGCAACGAGCCTTCCCAGTCCCGGCGCGGCTCATGCGGATACACCGTGGCGGTCTGCACCAGCTTTCCGGTGGCATCGACGACGGCAACCTTCACGCCGGTGCGGATACCCGGGTCGAGCCCCATCACCACGCGCGGGCCAGCGGGCGCTGCCAGCAACAGGTCGCGCAGGTTGTCGGCGAAGACGCGGATCGCCACCTCTTGCGCCGCATCGCGCAGCCGGGTGAAGAGATCGCGTTCGGTCGACAGGCTGAGCTTGACGCGCCAGGTCCAGGCGATGCACTTCAGGATGAAGTCGTCGGCCGGGCGGCCCTGATGCCTCCAGCCCAGGTGGTGGCCGATGCGCAATTCCGCCGCGCCGGTGCCGGGTTTTGCGGCGGCGCCCGACGGTGCAACTGCCTCTGGCAAGGTCAACTGGAGGTCCAGCAGGTCGAGGGACCGGCCCCGGAACACCGCCAGCGCGCGGTGCGACGGCACCTGCTGGAGCGGTTCCGAATAGTCGAAATAGTCGCGGAACTTGCCGACCTCGGGCCGGTTTTCATCCTGGCCGGCGCGCAGCCGACTGTGCAGCAGGCCCTCCGACCACAACCAATCGCGCAGTTGGCGGACCAGAACCGTCTGGTCGGCCCAGCGTTCACTGAGCAGGTCGCGCACGCCATCGAGCACCAGTGCTGCGGACGAAAAGTCAGGGCGCTTGTCGCCATTGGCGTCGGGCTCGACGAAGGGCACCACATAGCTGGCGGCGACTGCCAGCGGCACCCGCGTCGGGTCGGCCAGCAACTGGTCAGCCAGGGGTTCCAGGCCGGCCTCGCGCGCCATTTCCCCCTTAGTGCGCCGCTTGAGCTTGAACGGCAGATACAGGTCTTCGAGCTCCTGTTTGGTGGCGGCATGCGCCAAGGCGACACGCGTCGCATCGGTGAGTCTGCCCTGCTCCTCGACCGCGCGCACGATGGCCAGCCGGCGGTCTTCGAGCTCGCGCAGGTACACCAGACGGGTTTCCAGGGCCCGCAGTGCGATGTCGTCGAGCCCGTCGGTGGCCTCCTTGCGGTATCGGGCGATGAACGGGACGGTAGCGCCGCTGTCGAGCAGGTCAACGGCGACCTGCACTTGGTGTTCGCGGACGTCGAGTTCTGAGCTGATGCGCTGGACGGTGGTTGGCATGAAATGGGGGTTTTGCAGTAAGAAAATCCGGCCCTGCCCGACCTACCGGCAGGGGTGCAGGCGGGGAGTGTGCCACAGCGCAGCACGGCATCCTGGGGCGACAAGCGGGTGGCGGTACCAATTCCGGGGATCAAACATGTCTGGTCTGTATGTCGGCTGGTTGCGGCACTGGTGGTGGGGCCTGTTCGGTCTGTTGGCCGGGATGCCAGGGGCGTTCGCCCAGTCCTGCAAAACGCAGTCGGGGGAACAACTGGCGTCGGTGGTCGAGTTGTATACCTCCGAGGGTTGCAGTTCCTGTCCTCCGGCGGACCGCTGGCTGTCCAACTTACGGCCATCCGACCTGGCCGGAGTCCCGGTTGTGCTGCAGGCGTTTCACGTCGCCTATTGGGATTACATCGGTTGGGTCGACCGGTTCGCGAGCCCGGCCCACACCACACGGCAGCGGCAACTGGCCCAGTGGAACGGCCTGCGCAATATCTATACGCCGCAGTTGCTGCTTCAAGGGCGGGATTGGGCGGCTTGGCACAAGGCCGGCGCTGCATTGCCGGCGACCCGGGTTGCGGCGCACGCGTCGATTGCGGCCGAGCAGTCGGCGCCGGACCGCTTCGAGGCCGTGGTGCATTTGCTGGCGTCGGCACCGCCGTCCTGGGGCGCCTATTGGACGGTGACCGAACAAGGCCACAGTTCCAGGGTGCAGGCGGGTGAAAACGCGGGGGAGTTCCTGCGCCATGCGCACGTTGTGCGTCAATACACGCCCATCGGCGACTACCGGAGCGACCCGGCTCGGCCCCAACGCCTCACGTTGCATGCGGTACCAGCCACCCCGGGACACGCAAGACGGATCAATCTGGTGGTGTTTGACAGCAGGACCGGCGCCACGCTGCAAGCCGTGACTTTTGCTTGCTAATGCCGGGATTCTTTGCCCGGCGGGGGTATTTTGTAGGGCAAATTCTTACAGCGAGTCTAGTCAAACGGCGACTTCGCAGGCGGCAAGACAGGTCTTAAAGTCTTTCTCAACGGCAATCCTGCCCAACTGCCCATGCAGACATCCCGAGAAGGACCCCATCGTGAGCTTCATGCACGCTACCGCCGAGCCGACCTACCAGTACCGTCCCTTGCCCCTGCCCGCCGAGGCGCCAAGCACCCGTCAGCC
>JANOUM010000468.1:0-2884 GCA_031416855.1 Rhodoferax sp.
CACCCTTTAAGATACAATAAAATCCATGAAACAAGCTCGCGGAACCAGCCTGTCGGACGCCCTCTTCGCCAAGACCAAGAAGGCCGCCATCGGCGTCCTTTTCAGCCGTCCGGAACGGGCGGTTCATCTGCGCGAGCTCGCCCGAATGGCCGGCGTCTCCCCGACGATGCTTGGCAAGGAGCTGGACGTCTTGGTGGGGGCTGGAATAGTCGTCGACCGTGTGGACGGGAACCGGCGCATGGCCCAGGCCAACCCAGACTGCCCGATCTTCGAGGAATTGCGCGGGATTGCGCGCAAGACGGCGGGGCTGGCCGACATTGTGCGAGACGCCATCGCCGACGTGGATGGGATCGACATCGCGTTCATCTTCGGATCGGTGGCGCGCGGCGAGGAGAGGGCTGCGAGCGATGTTGACCTTTGCGTGGTGGGGAGCGCCCGCCATGGCGCGGTGCTCTCGGCGCTGTCGCCGGCGGCTGCGGCCGTCGGGCGCCCGGTGAATCCGCTGGTCTACACGGTCGCGGAAATGCGGGCGAAAATGAAGGTGCCGAGCACCTTCTTCGCGAAGATGCTGAGCTCCGAGAAGATATTTTTAGTGGGGGATGAGGATGGCATCAAGCACATTGCAGAGCGCGCTCCGCGCGGGAACAGTCGTCGACCAAGCGTGGTCGGTTGACGAGGTCAAGGATGCGTTGGCGCGTCCTAAAAAGCTGCTGGCGGATCTGAGCAACCCCAAGAACACGTCGTCGACCGAAGGCCGCTTCGACCTCGCCTACACCGCGGCGCACGGCTACCTGCAAATGGCGTTGCGAATGAAGGGCTACCGCACCACCACGGAGAAGGGGCATCGGGCGGTCCTCTTCGAATTGATACCGGAGCTCGTTCCCGGCGCGGCGGGAAGCCAGGAGATCCTCGCCCAAGCCCACACGCTGCGCAATCAGCTTCACCCGCCACCTCCAGCAGCGAAGACCGGAAATACCCGGCGATACGGTCACAACTCGCCGCGTTAGTCAATCGCGCGTTGAGAAGCGATACATCCAACCGATCACGCCGAGAAAAATGCCGCTGAACCGTCATGGCGCAACGCTAAACAACGGCGATACCCCTATTCACCCACAGCCTGACACGCGGCGGCAATCACGCCGTCGGCGATGAAGTAGCCTGCCACCCGCAAGGCCAGCAAGTGCGGACGCACCTCAGCAATCAAGCCACGCCGGTGCGCTTCGACCAAAATTCCCGCCGATCCCTTGACCTGCAACCCATACACCTGCTGTGCAATCTTCCGCCCGCGACGCTCGTCAATAACGGCCATGCATGGTGCAAGCTGGCGGGCAAGCGTGATGACCTCGGCCTCTCCAGCATCCAGTTCCATCACCAGCAATGGGTCGGGTGCCGGACACACGCGCACGCGGCTCTGCCACTGTGCTGACCCCAAAGCGCTCGCGCCGGGTTTGCTGATGCCCGCCACTGCGACCTCGTTAAAAACCGCCTGCGGCACCCAGCATTCAGCAAACAGGGCTGGCAACAGATCAAGCTGGTCGAGCAGGGACAACGCCACCAGCGGCCCGGCATTGATCACCGCACGATCAAACATTCGGGGCAAACTCCGCATTCAACTCATCGGCATCCATAGTGACGATCGATACGCCAGCGCGCCCGGCCGCCAGCAAAAACTCCACCCGGCCCATGCCACACAGGTTGCCCGCCTTGCCCGAACTCAAGCGACCAACCTCAAACAGCTTCAACGCCAACATAAACTTTGCTTCGCTCGCCAGCGATTCGAGGGAAACACCGGGCGACGCCAGCGCATCGGCCGGCAATTCGATCATCAACGTATTCATGGCTCACCCCTTGGAAAAAACCCAACTCTGACCCCAGTTTTACTACAGCCGCCGTTCACTTGCGCCGTCACCCGTTTAGTGGTCGTTCTCCACAGCCCCTGCAAGCCGCTCGGCGGCATCCGCATCCTCAGCCCAATGTGGCATGTGACCGATGTGGGCGAGTGGCTTGAAGTAGGCGAGTAGGGCGAGGATGGCCTTGCGTTTGCCCCAATAATCCACGGCACCATCGGTCTTGAGGTAGTCAAGCCCAGCACGGGCGTTTTCTCCACGCACGGTCTCGGCGATGGCGAACAGCACATGCCGCGTCAGGCTGCTGGCAAAGCCTTCCTCCTCCAATTGCTGTCGCTTGAATTCGCTGGCGGTCTTGAAGCGCACAGCATTGGCTTCGGAGCGCTCATACAGGTTGGTGTATTCGCGTACACCAAAACCCTTGGCCAATTCAATATAGGCCCCAGCACGCGCCTCGAGGTGGCGTTCCAGTTCCAGCCCCTTGAGGTAAAGCCGTTCATCAGAGCCAAGGCTCTTCTAATGGAATTCATCAAAGCCGCGCGGGATCAGGTGATTGGCGGCAATCTCCACGGCGCGGTCGATGACCTTCTCGAACTCGGACTTTTCGTTGCGAGTACGCTCGCGGAACAGTTCATGGCGGATGCCTTCAGCTTTTCAAGCTGCCGAGCATTCACCGGGTCGATGCCCTGTGACTTTTGCAGTTTTGCCGCGTCACGGGCCTTTCGAGCCGCTGTCAGTGTCACGGCCGGATAACTGCCCAAGGCCATGCGACCCTCCTTGCCATCGGCGTAGGTTTTCCAGAACCACCGCTTGGAGCCTGCCGGGCTTACCTCCAGATACAGGCCTCCGGCGTCGGCCACCCGCTTGCGGTTCTTGTCCGTGGGGCAAATCGCGTAACGACACTGGGCATCGGTCAACATGGGGTTTCTCCAGTAGGACCGGGGAACAAATGGTCAAAGTGCTGTTCCCCGGCGCTTTGTTCCCCGGTATGTTCCCCGGTTGCCGGCTGGCAGTCAATAGTGCCCCTTGCTGTCCCT
>JANOUM010000469.1:0-1592 GCA_031416855.1 Rhodoferax sp.
CTGGCTGGCATGGCACTGAGTGGCGACGCTGGCCTATCGGATCGAGCGCGAACGCAGCCCTGCGGTCGCCCGTGCCTTTGTGCTGCCTGTGCATCTCCGCAACATTCCCAAGGACATCGTCCCGACCACCACTCCAATGGCTCGGCCCCGGCAAGAATACGCCCATGACAGCACAGGAACTCTTTGATCTGATCGCCCAATACGACAGTTGGGTCTACGGCTTCCTGCTGGCCTATGCGATGGGCAAGACCGGGCCGCTGCCCATGGTTGCGGGGTACATCAGCTTCTCTGGCACGCTGGATCTGTCCGCCGTTCTTGCAGCCGTCCTGACGGGAACCGTGATCGGCAGCCAGTTGCGTTTCGCGGTGGGGCGGCGTTACGCGCCCTGGCTCTACGAGAAGTTTCCCCGATTCGCGCCGTGGCTGGCTTTGGGGGCTGCGGGCGTCGAGCGCTACGAGCGGCTGCTTTTGCCGCTGTACCGCTTCTCCAAGGGCACCTACACACTGATTGGCGTGGGCGCCGGCGCGTCCCGGCTCGGGTGGGTGCGCTTCGCGATCTTCGACACGCTCGGCGCGGTGGGCTGGACACTCAGCTGGGTCTTGATCGGCGTGGCCATCGCTGCTGGTGGCTCCCAGATTGACGCACGGTGGGCCGCTTATGCCGGGCTGGCTATCTTGGCATCTGGCATGTTGGTTGCAGCGGTGTTTGGTCGGCACTTGAAACGCACGCTATTGCCCCAAGCAACCGCGGCGTTGGCGGCAGCGACAACCCGTCGCCACCAAGCGGCCGCCCAGGTACAGCCCCAACCCCCGGCCCTGTGACGGCGTGCCCCGGGCTGGCCGGTAGCGATTCGTCCTGGGTCAGCGCCAGGCCCGGCGACCAGCGCAGCGTGGTCATGGTTATCACTCCCCGTCCTGGCCGGACCAGCGACGGCGGTTGATGGCGTAGCCATCGACCGCGCCCCTGAAGGGCATCAGCAGCATGCCGGGCAGGCGCGCCACCTCGCGCGGGTCGGCACGGCCACGAAGCCCGATGGTCATCGCGTCGTGGCCGGCACGCGGTTGGGCCCGGTAGGTGCCGAAAAGGCGGTCCCACCAGGGCAGGTTGAAACCGAAGTTGGAGTTGGTTTCGTCGTCCTCGACCGAGTGGTGCACGCGGTGCATGTCCGGCGTGACGATGAACCATCGTAGTACGCGGTCGAGCGCGCCAGGCAGACGGATGTTGCCGTGGTTGAACATCGATGTGGCATTGAGCAGCACCTCGAAGATCACCACGGCCAGCACTGGCGGGCCGAGCACGGTGATGGTGGCGAACTTGATCAGCATCGACAAGGCGATCTCGATCGGATGGAAACGCGCACCGGTGGTCAGATCGTAGTCCAGGTCGGCGTGGTGCACCTGGTGCAACCGCCACAACGCCGGCACCGCATGCACCATCACATGCTGCAGCCAGATCACAAAATCCAGGGCAATCACCGCCAGCGGCAGCGCCACTATGACCGGCACCCGAAAGTGGTTCAGCAGGCCCCAGCCATTGGCTGCACAAAAGGCCGCCATGCCGACTGCGGCCAACGGGAACAACAGCCGCAGCAA
>JANOUM010000470.1:0-1801 GCA_031416855.1 Rhodoferax sp.
CCCGCCTCATCGCAGGAAGCCCCGCTGCCGCAGCAGCGCCATTGCGCGCTCCACATGATCGCCCTGCACTTCCACGATGCCGTCTTTGGCAGTGCCACCACTGCCGCACACGGCGCGCAACTGCTTGCCGAACCCGGCCAGGGCCACGGGCTCAAGCGGCAGACCACGCACCACGGTCACGCTCTTGCCACCGCGCCCCTTGGTCTCCAGGTTGACACGCACCTTGCCCGAGGCCGTGGGTGGGGCCTTCAGCGCGGCACACTGACAGTCTGCGAGCGGGTGGCGACAGGCCGGGCACATGCGCCCGCCATCGGTCGAATACACCAGGGAACTGCTGCCGGATCGTGAGGTCATGGAAGAACTATAGTCACCTGCAAGGTGGCACACGCTGCCTGAACCACCACCGCATGCCCTCCCCGCCTCCCGACACCAACACTGCGCCGGCTGCCGAATCCCTGTCGCCGTTCGCGCCGCTGGCGCTTCCGGTGTTCCGCATGTTGTGGTTCACCTGGCTGGCGGCCAACCTGTCGATGTGGATGAACGACGTGGCCGCCGCCTGGATGATGACCTCGCTCGCCGCCACGCCGATCTGGGTCGCCCTGGTGCAGACGGCGTCGACCCTGCCAGTGTTCCTGCTCGGCCTGCCCAGTGGTGCCCTGGCCGACATCCTGGACCGCAAGCGTTTCTTCTTCTGGACCCAGCTCTGGGTGGCCACCGTGGCGCTGCTGCTGTGTGTTGCGGTGCTGAGCGACGCCATCACGCCGCCGATCCTGCTGGCGCTGATCTTTGCCAACGGCATCGGCCTGGCGCTGCGTTGGCCGGTCTTTGCGGCCATCGTGCCCGAACTGGTGCCGCGCGCGCAACTGCCGGCGGCACTCGCGCTCAACGGCGTGTCCATGAACGCCTCGCGGATCGCGGGGCCCTTGTTGGCCGGCGTGGTGATCGCGGGCATGGGCAGCGCCTATGTGTTCATGCTCAACGCCGTGCTGTCGGTGCTGGCCGCCTGGATGATCTCGCGTTGGCAACGCACCCCCACCCCGCAGCCGCTGGGCCGCGAGAAGTTTCTCAGCGCGATGCGCGTTGGCCTGCAGTATGTGGGGCAGTCGCCACACTTGCAGGGCGTGCTGGTGCGCGTGTCGCTGTTCTTCTTCTATTCGACCGCGTCGATCGCCATGTTGCCACTGGTGGCGCGGGGGCTCGAGGGCGGCGGGGCTGGCACCTACACCCTGCTGCTGGCGGCCATGGGTGCCGGCGCGATCACGGCCGCGCTGGGCCTGCCGCGCCTGCGCCAGCGCTGGTCGCGCGACGGGCTGGTCGCGCGCGGCGCCGGCCTGTATTCGCTGGGCATGGTGACCGTGGCGCTCGCGCCCTGGCCGGCGCTCGCCAGCCTGGCCATGTTCGTCTCCGGCATGGCCTGGATCACCACGGTCAACTCACTCAGCGTCTCGGCCCAGATGGGCCTGCCGGACTGGGTCCGCGCGCGCGGCATGTCGATGTACCAGATGGCGATCATGGGCGCAAGCGCATCGGGCGCTGCGTTGTGGGGCCAGGTGGCGACCTGGACCACGGTGCCGACCGCGCTGCTGATCGCCTCGGCGGTCGGCCTGCTGGCGGTGCTGGCCGCCAACCGCCTGATGGTCAACACCAGCGTCGAGGAGGACCAGACCCCGATGCGCCAGGCCATTCGGCCAGTGGTCGAGTCACCGCCCGAAAGCGGCCAGGTCGTGGTGAATATCGAGTACCAGATCGACCCCGAACGCGCCGACGACTTCCGCGCCCTGATGCAACACAGCCGCAGCAG
>JANOUM010000471.1:0-3025 GCA_031416855.1 Rhodoferax sp.
TGCATGGGGTCACTGATTTCATCGTGCTCGATACGGAAGAGGCTTACCAAAACGTGCTGGCCCGGGGCGGGCGCCCGCTGCATGTGATTGAAGGCCCGCTGATGGCCGGCATGAACATCGTGGGCGACCTGTTTGGCCAGGGCAAGATGTTCCTGCCGCAGGTGGTCAAGAGCGCGCGCGTCATGAAGCAGGCGGTGGCGCACCTGATTCCCTATATTGAGGAAGAAAAGCGCCTGGACGAGGCGGCCGGGCGCGACGTTAAAACCAAGGGCAAGATCATCATCGCCACCGTCAAGGGCGACGTGCACGACATCGGCAAGAACATCGTCACCGTGGTGCTGCAATGCAATAACTTTGACGTCATCAACATGGGCGTCATGGTGCCCTGCCATGAAATTCTGGCCCGCGCCAAAGTGGAAGGGGCCGACATTGTGGGCCTGTCGTGCCTGATCACGCCCAGCCTGGAAGAAATGCAGTACGTGGCCGGCGAGATGCAGAAGGACGATCACTTTCGCATCAAGAAGATCCCGCTGCTGATCGGCGGCGCCACCACCTCGCGCGTGCACACCGCCGTCAAGATTGCGCCGCATTACGAAGGCCCTGTCGTGTATGTGCCCGATGCCTCGCGCAGCGTGAGTGTGGCGCAAGGCCTGCTGAGTGATCAGGCGGCGAACTACATCGCCGAGCTCAACACCGACTATGAGCGGGTGCGCAAGCAGCACGCCAGCAAGAAACAGACGCCGATCAGGAGTCTGGCCAAAGCCCGCGCCAACAAGACCCCGATTGACTGGCGCCACTACACGCCCACCCGGCCGAAGTTTCTGGGTCGCCGTGTCTTCAAGAACTTTGACCTGAGCGAACTGGCCCGCTTCATCGACTGTGGCCCATTCTTCCAGACCTGGGACCTGGCCGGGCCGTTTCCGGCCATTCTCAAAGACGACGTTGTGGGCCCGGAGGCGGTGCGGGTCTATGCCGACGGACAACGCATGCTCAAGCGTCTGGTCGAAGGCCGCTGGCTCACGGCCAACGCGGTGGTCGGCCTGTACCCGGCCAACACGGTGAACGACGACGACATCGCGATCTACACCGACGACTCCCGCCTTGAGGTGGCCATGACCTGGTACGGCATGCGCCAACAGACCGAGAAGCAGGTGATCGACGGCGTGATGCGCCCGAGCCGCTGCCTGGCTGATTTCATTGCGCCCCGGAGCAGCGGCATTCGAGACTACATCGGCCTCTTCGCCGTGACCACTGGCATCGGCGTGGACAAGAAGGAACAGTACTTTCTGGACGACCACGACGACTACTCGGCCATCATGCTCAAGGCGCTGGCCGACCGCCTGGCCGAGGCCTTTGCAGAATATATGCACCAGCGCGTGCGCACCGACCTCTGGGGCTACGCGCCAGACGAAGCTGCATCACTCGATGTGAACGATCTGATTGCCGAAAAGTACCGCGGCATCCGCCCCGCGCCCGGTTACCCGGCCTGCCCGGATCACAGCGTCAAGCGCGCCATGTTCGAGTTGCTGCGCTGCGACGAGATCGGCATGGAGCTGACCGAAAGCCTGGCGATGATGCCGGCGGCCAGTGTCAGCGGCTTCTACCTGGCGCACCCCGCGAGCACGTATTTCAATGTCGGCAGGGTCGGGGATGACCAACTCGCCGGCATGGCCTTGCGTCGCGGGATGGAGGCCGGGGAGTTGAAACGGCTGGTGGGGGCAAGCCTGTAGCCTGTGCGCTTCACCGACATCGTCAGGCCAGCGGACAAATAGGCGCGGATCGTCTCCACGCCGCCACCCACCGGTGGGTTGTCGCCCCACCAGCCTTTCCAGGCCTCGTCGGGCCAGGGCCCGCGCAACGGGCCGAACATGTTGCGACCGAGAATCCAGGCTCCGACATTGTCGAAACTGCGCCGGGCGAAGTCCTCATCCGGGCCGGTGTCGCCACCGCCGCCGCCATGCATTTGCTGGAAGGTGCGTGTGGTGAATGCCCAGCTATGCAGGGCAGTACCCCCTGAACCAAGCGGATTGTCGATGCTCTGCCGGGGGCCGGCACCGAACCCGTCGATGGAGACACTGAAAGCGGCGACTCGGAGTTTGGGCATGCGGTACCTCGGCAAACCGCTTGCCGAGGTTGACAGGCCAACAGATTACGGCAATTTGCAAGGGCTGACTGCACACCGCGACGAATTGCACGACACTGCGCAAGGCGCGGCCCGGCACAGCGGCAGGCGCATTCGCATTCGCAATCATCATCACGTCGAGGAGGTCTGACATGGCAACACAAGAGCGGGCGGTTCTGGCAGGGGGGTGTTTCTGGGGCATGCAGGAGCTGATCCGCAGGATGCCAGGTGTCGCTGCCACGCGTGTCGGTTACACGGGGGGCGACGTGCCCAACGCCACCTACCGCGTCCATGGCACGCACGCGGAGGGCATCGAGATTTTGTTCGACCCGGCAGTCATCAGTTACCGCAAGCTGCTGGAGTTTTTCTTCCAGATCCACGACCCGACCACAGCGAACCGCCAAGGCAACGACCGCGGCACGGCTTACCGGTCGGCGATCTACTACCTGTCAGAGGCGCAGAAGCGCGAGGCACACAACACCATTGCCGATGTCAACGCATCCGGCCTGTGGCCCGGAAAGGTGGTGACCGAAGTCAAGTCGGTAGGCGACTTCTGGCTCGCCGAACCCGAGCACCAGGACTATCTGGAGCGCTACCCGAACGGGTATACCTGCCATTACACACGCGACAACTGGGTGCTGCCGGTCCGCGCGACGGCCTGACAAGGCGGGTGCGGGCGCCACCGCCAGTCCGACTTTCGTGAACTAGTGCGCAATCGCACATCTGAATGCCAATTGGTTTACCTGGCGTTACAAATGGGAACACTGTTCACAGCATCGATTGTTTACCTTTGGACTTGCCGTCCGTTGCATGTCTACGGCTGATCGAACTCAAAGGAAACACCATGGACACCAATGTCAATACCCTGCCGGCATCCGGCGCCAATACCAAGCCCCTGTGGGC
>JANOUM010000472.1:0-2475 GCA_031416855.1 Rhodoferax sp.
GGTTTGCGGTTTGGGTTGCGAAGTGACTTCATGGTGTGGCCTCCTAGTGATAGTCCTCAAGGTTTACTGCAGTGGCGTGCTGTCCGTCAAAGCGGTAAGTGATGCGCAGATTGCCAGTCACCGTTACTGCATATTCACCAGCACGATCACCCTTGAGAGCATGAAACTTGTTGCCCGGCAAATCCATATCGTCCGCTTTAATGGATGACTCCAGGCGGTCAAGCAGGCGCTCAATTCGCGCAGCACTTTGGGCTGGAATTGCACGCTTGTCGCTGTTGGTAAAAAAGCGTTCAAGTCCTTTGTGTTTGAAGGATTCAATCATGTGATGATACGCCGTGCATTACATGAAATGTAACGCACGGCGTATCATGTTGTCTTGATGGGTAATTGGATCACTTCTGTGCCGACTCGCAGCGTGTCCAGATAGTCCGCCCATACCTGCATCATTTCCTTTCGTGCTGGCAGGTGCGTTGTGCGGTTGTAAGCCTGGCCATTGGCATCCTTGACCACGTGGGCAAGCTGGTGTTTGATCAGGTCAACCTTTTGATTCGTTCGTGGCAGGCTCTCCAGTACAGCTAACGCTTGCCTTGACAGCGGAACAATGTGGTCACGACCCATCTTCATGCGCGCTGCTGGTATCGACCGGGTGTCGTTTTCAATCTCAGCCCACAAAGCAGCCCGTAATTCACCGGGCCGTGTAAAAGTGAGAGCCGATAGCTTTAACGGCAACCGTCAGTGAATGCCCCTGATATGCCTGAATGGCGTGCATAAGCCTTGCCAGATTCACGGGGTCTGTAATGGCCGTGAAATGGCTTCATTGATTTCACTGGGGAAACAGGGGAAAGGTGTCTGCAAGTGCCACCGGACCGGCATCCTGAACCGGGGTTCAGGTGGGCGAGGTCAGCATTGGCTTCGGGTTCATCTGACGCGAGATGATCACACCTGCCAGGCTATGTTCCAAGCCCGGGCTCTATGAGCATTGGTTCAAGGAAATATAAAGCCCGACGAGCACTGCAGACGGGCTTATTGTAGAAGCACTGCCGGTATCGCACCACCCGGGGTGCGACAAAAAAAGATGCGTCGGCCCGGTGCCCGTTCAGATCAGTTGACCGTCGTCGCCGAGGGCTCGGTCGAGGCGGTCAAGCAGGGCCACCAGCATCTGGCTGTCGGCTTGCGCGGTTGTGCCACCGTTGCCGTTGTGCTGCGGTACGCCACCCAGCGGCGCAGGGACAGTGGCGATGGTGAAGCGGTCGCCCAGATCGAATGCCAGGTTCAGCGCGGCCAAAACGGCAATGCGATCGCGCGCCCGGACCTTGTTGCCGTCACGGATCTTGCACATCGCGGTGTCGACACGCTCCACGGCTTCCAGCAGCCGGGACTCGCCGCCCGCGGGGCAGCCCAGCAGGTAGCTCTGCCCCATGATCTGGACTTCGAGCTGCTTCATGGTGCGTTCTTGGTGCTGGCGGCCGACTGGGCCTCGGGCAGGCGGTCGAGCAGGGCTTCGACCCGCGCCCGCGCCGCGCCGAGGCGCGACTTGAGTGAATCGCGCTCATGGGTCAATGCCTCGACCTGGCTGGTCAGCAAGGCATTGGTGCGTTGCAGCTCCGCATGGCGGACCAGCAGGCGCTCCACCCGCTCGGCGATCTGGTCGATGGGGGACTGGTTCGACATAGGCTGGCCATTGTAGGGTTGCAGGCCCGGACCCTGGCGTAAACTCGCACTGTTGGTGCTCGCAGTGTGGTTCACATGCTGCAGTTCAACGGGAAGCAGGGGGGTGGGCCATGATGCATGGTCAGCCCAACCTGCGCTGCCCCCGCAACGGTAAGTGGACGAGCCTCGCGGCTCCGCCTCCATCACGGCCACTGAGCGTCCTGAACACGCGCTTGGGAAGGCGATGGATGTTGTTTCCACCAGCCCGGATACCGGCCAATACGGTGGATGCGCGCGTGCGTGCATCCGTGACGCCCACGGGCTGTCGGGGACGACGGCCAGGGTTTGCTTGTTAAGTGTTTCCTCCATGAAAAATCGTGCTTTTACCGTGTCGACCCGGATGTTGTCGCGCCTGTCGCTGGTGTCCCTGGCAGTATCCAGCGTATTTCCCGTGTGGTCGCAGACCGCGCTCAAAGAGGTGCTTGTAACTGCGACACGCTTCGCCGAACCTGCCGCCACGTTGCCGTTTGGCGTGAGTGTGGTCACCTCGGCGGAGATCCAGGCATCCGGCGTCAATTCCGTCAATGAGGCAGTCATGAAACTGCTGGGTGTGGTGGGCCGGCTCGACACCTCGGGCGGCAACAACTACAGCCTGGACCTGCGTGGTTTCGGCCAGACAGCGGACAGCAACCAGGTGGTGATCGTCGACGGCTTGCGTCTGAATGAATCCGACCTTACTACCGTGGGGCTGTCGTCGATCCCGATCGGGTCGGTGGAGCGCATCGAGGTGTTGCGCGGCACCGGAGCGGTGCTGTACGGCGAGGG
>JANOUM010000473.1:0-1566 GCA_031416855.1 Rhodoferax sp.
GATACTGCTGGGATACCGCTGTGCGAACGACTGACCTGTCATCGCTTCCGGCAGCGAGACGAGCTGCAGCTTGGCCGGCTGCACGTTCAACAGTGATGGGTCGTTGAGCGCGCGAAAGGACCGGATTGACGCTTCCATCGCTGGACCATGCTGTGCGGCGACCTGCGTGGCTGCCAATCCCACGATCAGGTACGTGACATTCTGGTGTTGCAGCGATGCGGCCAGTCCACTCAACCCGCCTTGTTCCGTGGTGGCCTCGAACGAGGCGATGACGGCCGGGATGCCGTTAATCGTGGTCTGGGCACGCTGACGCACGGTGATGCCCTGCTGGCCAATGAACTGTTGTAGGGCCTCGGCCGGCGTACCTTTTCCCGCACCCAATTGCAGTTGTGCGCCGCCGTCGGCGCTTTGCGCCACCACGGCATCAGGCAGGTTGGCCATCTTCCAACCTGAAGGAAACGTCAACTCAAATCTCAAGTCGGGGTGCAAAAACCGCGCACCGCGGAAGTACCCGAGCCGCGGGTTTTCGCCGAACACCATTCCGTCCAGCAGCCGTAAATAGCTGTCGCGATTCACTTTGGTGCCCGCGAGTTCTGCCGCGGGCACCGTCGCCAGTCGCTGCTCCGCGCGTTGTACACGATTCCCGGGATCCGGGTGCGTACTCTGCCACTCGGGAATGCGCGCGCCCGCCGACTCGGACAGTCGGCCCAACATCGTAAAAACCTTCGGCGATTCACGAACGTCGTAGCCCAAATTCAGCGAATACTTGAAGCCCAAGGCGTCGGCCTGCAATTCGTCGTCGCGCCCGAACTTCATAAACAGCAATCCCGCAGTCGCACCCAGTACATCGCCGAACTTGGCGATTTGCGGTGACAGAATGCTGGCGCCAACCAGACCGATCTGTGTGACCTGCTGCTTACTGAGCGCGGCCACGGTATGCTTCGCGGTGACGTGGCCGATCTCGTGACCAATCACCTCAGCCAGCTCCGCTTCGCTGTTCAGGTGCGCTAAAAGACCGCGCGTAACGAAAATGAACCCGCCCGGATAGGCGAACGCATTCACCGCGGCATCGTCAAGCAGGTGAAACTCCCACGGCAAGCTGGGTCGCTCTGACTTGGCAGCGATTTGTGTGCCGATTCGCTTCACCAGGGCCTGCGCCTCGCCGGTCGCTAACTCGCCCACGCGCTGCACATCACGCTGCGATGCTTCGCGGCCCATCTGAATCTCTTGGTCCTGCGAGATCAGTGAGAGCTCTCGGCGGCCGCTAACGGGATTGGTGGCACAGGCCGCTACAGACGAAACCAGCGTAAACAAGACAATGGACTTCACTAATTGCGACATAGACACCTCATATCGGAACGAAGCGGCGCGAATACGCCGATACTAGCACCCTAAGGCATCGGAGCCATCCGCGCCACTCGTTTCCGACGCACCCATCGGGTTGTCCGCCACAGAACGACCAGCAAAACGACTGATACCAAAACCGCGAGAGCGGGAAGCAGTAGTGCCAGCGCACTTAACCCTGCCGACCCGATCAGTTCGCCAGTCGCCACCAACGGATTGGCG
>JANOUM010000474.1:0-7188 GCA_031416855.1 Rhodoferax sp.
GTGCGCCGCCTGCTTGACGGCCCGCAGGACCTCGCCATCGTGTCGGCCATCATCCAGATCGCGCGCAGCCTGCAGCTCAGCACCACGGCCGAAGGCATCGAGGACCAGGCGACCTGCGACCAACTCGCGCGCTTGGGCTGCACCCAGGGCCAGGGCTACCTGTTCGCGAAACCAATGCCGGCTGCGGACTTTGAGAAGCAGTTGCTCGGCCGGCAGTTTGCCGGCCCGCACTGACGTTGAGAGGTGAGTCCGCGGCTGCTGCGCCTGACGCGCGTCAGTCGGACAGCGCCTGGTACAGGCGCCAGTCGCCGGGAACGCCCTTGAGTGTGTGGCTGCCGCGCTCCTCGAACCCGATCCCGGAACCGGCCACCAGGTCCCTGCTGGTACCAGACACAACCACCTCCCCGGATCCGGCGTGGGACATGACCCGTGCGCCGATGTGCACTGCCAAGCCGCTGACCTTGTCGCCCGTGGCCTCCACTTCGCCGGTGTGCAGCCCGGCCCGGATGCCGATGCCCAGTGGCTTCACTGCCCCCGCCATGGCCATGGCGCAACGGATGGCGCGCGCCGGGCCATCGAATGTGGCAAAAAGGCCGTCTCCCGCTGTGTCGACCAACACGCCGCGGTGCTCGGCGAGCAAGGAACGGCCGATGGCATGAAACTGTTGCAAGGTCTCGCTCCACCCCTTGTCGCCCAGACGGGCCGCCATGTCGGTCGACCCCACGATGTCGGTGAACAGCACCGTGGCCAGCCAGCGACCGGAATGCTCCCCGGGCCTTTCTCGGACCCAGTCGGTGACCGCAAACCGGCACAGCGCGTCGACCACGTCGTCGGCGTGACTCGCATACAGCATGTGGTCGACCCCTGGCAGTTCCAGGTAGACGGCATCGGGCACATGGTCCGCCAGGTAGCGCCCATTGCCGACACGAACCACCACATCCCCACGCCGCTGGATGACCAAGGTCGGGCGGCGGATCTGCGGCAGCACCGAGCGCACGTCGAGCTGGTGATTGGCCGTGATCAGCTTGCGCATTGCGCTGGGAGACGCCGTCTGCCGCTGGAAACCGGCCATCCGTTCGCAGTAGTCGGCGTCGTCAGCCCGGCTGGGCGCGAAACCACGCATCGACAAGGGCGTGCCCCAGCTTTTCCCGATCGTTTCCAGGATCCATTCCAGCGGCGGCATGTACGGGTAGTCGGGTGCCTGGGTGAAACGGGCCATCGAGCCATACAGGACCAGGCGCTCGACCAGCGCCGGATAGGTTGCGGTGAACAAGCAAGCCATGGACCCACCCTCGGACTGCGCGAACAGGATGGCCCTTTGCGAATCAACTGCCTGCATCACGGCACGTACATCGTCCATGCGCCGCTCCAGGGTGGGTACACCTTCGAAACTGTCGGACATGCCCTGGCCGAGTTTGTCGAACAAGATGACCCGAAAGTTCTGGCCCAGGCGCCGCATGACCGCCACGTAACCGTCGTCGCGCCAGCTTTCCTCCAGGTGCGACACGATGCCGGGAACCACCACCAGATCCTGCGCACCACTGCCGAACACCTGGAACGCGATGCTCAACCCCTCGGATTCGGTGTAACCGGTTTTTGGCTGTACAAAGTGGCGGTCCATAACCAACTCTAACCCCAATTCTGTTCACTTTGTCATGCCAGACTTGATGAGCCTGCCCCGGACTTCGATCCGGGAGCATCCATCAGCAATGACCCTGACTCAGACGCTCCTGTGCGACTGCACCCGGCCGTGGCAGTGTTATTCTGCCCACAGCCCGCCACCACAGCCCCTCGCGCATGACCATCGAACACGTCGACGTCCTCATCATCGGCGCCGGCCTCTCCGGCATCGGTGCGGCGCACCACCTGCAGACCCACTGCCCCGCCAAGCGCTACGCGATCCTTGAAGGGCGTGCCAGCATCGGCGGCACCTGGGACCTGTTTCGCTACCCCGGCATCCGCTCGGACTCCGACATGTACACGCTGGGTTATTCGTTCCGTCCCTGGGAACAGCCCAAGGCGATCGCCGACGGACCGTCCATCCTCCAGTACATCAAGGACACCGCGCGCGAAGCCGGCATCGACAGCAGGATCCGCTACGGGCACCAGGTCCGCAGCGCCTCCTGGTCGACACCGGACGCCCGCTGGACGGTGCAAGCGCAGCGCACGGACGACCAGCAGGCGGTGCGCATCAGCTGCAACTTTCTGTTCATGTGTTCCGGCTACTACCGGTACGACCACGGCTACACGCCGGAGATTCCGGGCCTGGCCCGGTTCCAGGGTCGGGTGGTGCACCCGCAGCACTGGACTCCTGACATCGACCACGCTGGCAAACGCGTCGTGGTGATCGGCAGCGGAGCCACCGCGGTGACGCTGCTGCCCGAACTCGCCAAGACGGCGGCGCATGTGACGATGCTGCAACGCTCACCCACCTACGTGGTGGCGCGGCCGTCCGAAGACGCCATGGCGCTGTGGTTGCGCCGCCATTTGCCGGCCATGTGGGCCTATGGCATCACGCGCTGGAAACGGGTGTTGCTGGGCTGGTACGTGTTTCGCTTGTGCCGGCGCGACCCGGCGAAGATGAAGCGCCTGCTGCTGGGTGGTGTGCGCCAGGCGCTGGGGCCGGATTACGATGTGGCGAAGCACTTCACGCCGCGCTACAACCCCTGGGAACAGCGCCTGTGCCTGGTGCCCGACGGCGACCTGTTCCAGGCCATCCGGTCTGGCCGCGCGGACGTGGTCACCGACCACATCAAGTGCTTCGACCAGACCGGCATTCAGCTCGAATCCGGCGCGCACCTGGATGCCGACCTGGTGGTCACCGCCACCGGGCTGGAACTGCAGGTGCTCGGCGGACTGCAGCTGACGGTGGACGGCAAACCGGTGGACATGTCGCGCAGCATGAACTACAAGGGGCTGATGTACAGCGGTGTGCCCAACCTGGCGTCGAGCTTCGGTTACACCAACGCCTCGTGGACGCTCAAGTGCGACCTGACCTGCGAATACGTCTGCCGCCTGCTCAAGTACATGCAACAGCATCGGATCGCGTACTGCACGCCGCGCAATTCCGACCCCACTATCACCGAGGAGCCATGGGTCGACTTTTCATCCGGTTACTTCCAGCGCGCCATGCACCTGCTGCCCAAGCAGGGTTCGCGCGCGCCCTGGCGGCTGTACCAGAACTACCCCAGAGACATCCTGCTGCTGCGCAGGGGCAGGATCAACGACGGCGTGCTCCAGTTTGCCAAGGCCCGCACTGCGTAAACTCGGCGCATGCACCCCGTCCTTCGCCGCGCCATTGACACTTCGTCGGCGTGGTTGCACCGTGCCATCGCCCTGGTACGCCACCATCCGCTGCGCTCGGCGATGCTGTTGCCCCTGCTGTTGCCGCTGTACGCCCTGCTGCTGGTGCCCTTCACACCCGGCATTGACGATCTGCGCCGGGCCCGGATCGAATCGCCGTCGATGCTGCTGTCCACCGATGGCATGGTGCTGGCCGAATACCGGCGCATCAACCGCGAGTGGGTGCCGCTGGACCGGATCGCGCCGAGCGTGTGAAGGCCCTGATCGCCACCGAGGACCGGCGCTTCTACGAGCACCACGGCATCGACCTGTTGCGTACGGCGGCCGCAGCCTTCAGTACGCTGCAAGGCGAGCTGCAGGGCGGCTCGACCATCACGCAGCAGCTGGCGCGCAACCTGTTTCCGGACGAGATCGGCCGTGCCGCCAGTGTCACGCGCAAGCTGAAGGAGGCGATCACCGCGCTCAAGATTGAGGCCGTGTATTCCAAGCGCGAGATCCTCGAGACCTACCTCAACACGGTGCCCTTCCTCTACAACGCATTCGGCATCGAGATGGCGGCGCGCACCTATTTCGACAAATCGGCCCGTGCGCTGGACGTGAGCGAAAGCGCCACCTTGATCGGCATGCTCAAGGGCACGAGTTATTACAACCCGGTGCAGAACCCTGAACGCGCCACGCAACGCCGCAACCTGGTGCTGGCCCTGATGGTCAAGCAGGGCGACCTGGAACCTGCCCGTCTGGACGCCCTCGCGCGCCAGCCCCTGAAACTCGATTTCGAGCGCCAACTGGTGCCGCTCGGTGCGGCACCCCATGTGGCCCAGCAGTTGCGCAAATGGCTGATCGCCTGGGCCGACGACAAGGGCTACGACATCCAGACCGATGGTCTGCGGGTGATCACCACGCTGGACGGGCGGATGCAAAAGGCGGCCAACCAGGCCATGGCGCGCCAGCTGGCGCAGTTGCAGCCGCTGGTCAACACGCGCTTCAAGGCGGGCCAGGAGCGCGCCGCATTGCAGGCCGGTTTTGTCGCGCTCGATCCGCGTGACGGCGCGGTCCGCGCCTGGGTCGGCAGCCGGGATTTCACCCAGGAGCAATTTGACCATGTGGGGCAGGCGCGGCGCCAGCCAGGCTCGACCTTCAAACCCTTCGTCTACGGCGCAGCGTTCATGCAAGGCATGCAACCCTCGGACACCCTGATGGACGAGGCAGTGGCGATCAGGCTGGGGGGCGGTGATGTCTGGAGCCCGACCGACAGCACGCCACCCAGCGGGTTGCCCACTACGCTGCACGACGGGCTGGCGCAGTCCAAGAACACGATCACGGCTCAACTGATGCAGAAGGTGGGCCCGGCGCGCGTCGTGCAGTTGGCCGAGGCGCTGGGGGTCCGCCAGAGCAAGCTCGAACCGGTGCTGTCGCTGGCCCTGGGCACCAGCCCGGTCACGCTGATCGAAATGGCGACAGCCTATGGCAGCATCGCCAACGGCGGCAGCTACAAGCCGCCGGTACTGGTGCTGCGCGTCGAAGACCGCCACGGCCAGCTACTGGAGCGGTTTGTGGCGCCGCCAGACCGGCAAGCCACGTCGGCCATGCCGCACCAGCACGCGCTGACACTGGTCAACAGCATGCGCGGCGTGGTCGATGAAGGGACCGGCGCGGCGATCCGCTCGCGCTACGGCATCAGTGCCGATGTGGCCGGTAAGACCGGGACCACCCAGGACAACACCGACGGCTGGTTCATCATGATGAGCCCGCAACTGGTAGCCGGCGCACGGGTCGGGTTCAACGACAACAGCGTCACGATGGGCAACTGGGGTCAGGGCGCACGCAGCGCGCTGCCGATGGTCGCAGAGGTGTTCCAGCAGGCGTTGAAGGGCCGCTGGATTGACCCGAAGGCGCAATTCGACGTACCGCGCTCCCGGCCCAGGCCACCCGCTGCGCCGCAGGAGCCCGCCGTACCGCAACACGACAAGCCTGCGCTGGAGGTGGTCGAAGACGTGCTGGAGAGAATCCTGAAACAGTTGCGCTGAGGGCGGGGCCGCCCGGCGACGGGCCTGCATTAGACTCCACGACTGCAACCATGCCCCCAGGGGCGCACAGGCCACCAATGATGAATCGTCGATCCGTGGTCGCCGCTGGCGCAATCGCGCTGGGCATGCCCACCACCTTCCCTGCGGTCGCACAGACCCGCGCCGGGCCCGCCGACGAAGCCGGCGAACGCCTGCGCCGGGTGTTGGTCGCGGTGGCGGGCCAAGCGCTGGTCGCAGCACCGTTCCAGGAGCGGCGTGTGTCGGCCCTGTTTGCCGCGCCGCAGGAGTCGCGCGGCACCCTGACCTTCAAGCCACCTGGGACGATCGAGAAACGCACCACCAGCCCGATCCGCGAAACCGTGACCATCACCGCAGAGACGTTGACGATCGATGCGGGCAACGGAACACCGCCGAGTGTGGTCAAGGTCGACACACAGGGGGCGTCGGCGGCTTACGTGACCGGCCTGCGCGCCATCCTGTCGGGTGACGACAAGTTGCTGCAACAGGCATTTGACACCCGCATGACCGGCAATTTCGACAACTGGGTGCTGCAACTGCTGCCCAGGGGCCCGCTGCCGCGCCGCGGCATTCGCAGGATCGTGGTCAGCGGCGCCGGGCCGCACCTGCGGCAGATCGAAACCACGGAAATCAATGGCGACGTACTCGACCTGACGATCAGCACACGATGAAACGCTGGGCCTGGTGGTGCTGGCTGATCGTGGTTGTGGCGTGCGGCCTGCAGGTGCAGCGCAGCATGGTCGTAACCGATGTCTCGTCCTTCCTGCCCGGGCCGGCCGACGCCGCGCAACGCCTGATGATCGGCCAGCTGCGTGATGGCCTGTCGACCCGCATCCTGCTGGTTGGCCTGCAACTCGACACACTCCCGGACGCTCGGCCGTCGGCACAGCAGACCCGCAACCTGGTGGCGGCCAGCCGCGCACTGCGCGTCAGGCTGGCCGCGGACCCCGCCGTGGCATGGGTCAGCAACGGCGACCTCGACGGCCTCGAACCCGAACGTGACCGGCTGTTCGCCGCGCGCTACCTGCTGAGTCCCGCAATCGATGCGCAGCATTTTTCGCCGACCGGTCTGGCCCAGGCATTCGAGCGGCTGGCAGCAACCCTGGCGTCAGCGCGTGGTGCGGCAATCCGCCCGATAGCCAGCGCGGACCCGACCCTGAGCGCCTTGCAACTGCTGGGCAAGGCATCGCGGCAGGCCGCGGCACAGACGGCTGACGGAGTCTGGCTGGGTTCGGACGGCCGCGTGGCGATTGTGCTGCTGGAAACCAACGCGCGCGGCCACGAGATCGACCGCCTGCGCGCCACCATCGGCGCCGTGCGGCAGCATGCCGGGGACGCGCTGCAGGCATGGCCCGCCAGCGACACCCGTCCGGTGATCGGTTTCGGTGGGGCGGCTTATTTCAATGTGCAGTCGCACGACGCGATCGGCCGCGATGCCGAGCAGCTCGCACTGCTCGCAGCGGCGCTGGTGGCCGTCGTGCTGCTGTGGGCGCTGCGCAGCCCGCGCTTCCTGGCGCTGGCGCTGGTGCCGGTGGCAACCGGCGCGCTGGCCGGGTTCGCCGCGGTGGGCTGGAGCACCAACACCATCCACGGCATCACGTTGGCATTTGGCGTCACGCTGATCGGGGAAGCGGTCGACTACGCCATCTATACCTTCGTGCAATCGGACGAACATGGCCGCCAAAGCCCCTTGTTCTGGCGCCAGGTCTACCTGGCGGCCGTCACGTCCCTGATCGGTTTTGGCGCCATGTATTTTTCCGGCTTTGCCGGGCTGCAGCAACTCGGCCTGTTTTCCATCGTCGGCCTGCTGGCCGCGGTCGGCTGCACGCGCTGGCTGCTA
>JANOUM010000475.1:0-2718 GCA_031416855.1 Rhodoferax sp.
GGCTGGGACTGGATTCATGAAAGTTAGGCGGAGGCAACTGGCATGGTCATTGAAGCCACCGGAATCGATCGCGGCTAGCCACTTTGCCAACACCACGGGTCACCAAGGTCAAGACACCATCCGCCACCAGCGTGGCCAACCAGCGTCCGGCGAGCCCAGTGGGCAGAGCGATGTGTTGCCGCCTCAACTCGGCGCAGCAATCGCGGACCCCCGGCAGTCGGTCACGATCCACCAGCATCGCCGGTCACGACAAACCGGAACAGCTGGTCACGGTCGACCGGAATACCCAGCGGCCAGGCGCTTCACGTTTTTGCTGCGGTTGGGACCACGGCGCTCTACGCTGGGGAAAGTCTTTGGCGCAACGGCGGGCGTGTGCACCTGCACCAGCGGGGCAGCGGCATGGTGTAGCGCCTCGCCCTGGCCCAGCTTGAACACAGCCACGGCCTGCACCAGTTGGAGCGCCTGCGCCTTGAGGCTTTCGGCCGCCGCCGCGCTCTGCTCGACCAGCGCAGCGTTTTGCTGCGTGGCCTGGTCCATCTGCGTGACTGCCTCACCCACTTGGGCAACCCCTGCGCTTTGCTCCGTGCTGGCCGCGCTGATCTCGCCCATGATGTCGGTCACCCGCTTTATCGAGCTGACCACCTCGGTCATCGTGGCCCCGGCCTGGTCCACCAGTTTGGTGCCCTGTTCCACGCGCTCCACGCTGGCCGTGATCAGGCCCTTGATCTCCTTGGCCGCGTCCGCACTGCGCCCAGCCAGGCTGCGCACTTCGGTGGCCACTACCGCAAAACCACGGCCCTGCTCGCCCGCGCGTGCGGCTTCCACCGCAGCGTTCAAGGCCAGGATATTGGTCTGAAAGGCGATGCCGTCGATCACGCTGATGATGTCGGCGATCTTTCTGGAGCTGTCGTTGATGCCTTTCATGGTCTCCACCACCTGGCCCACCACCTCACCGCCCTTGATGGCCACCGCGCTGGCGCTCAAGGCCAACTGGTTGCCCTGGCGTGCGTTGTCCGCGTTTTGTTTGACCGTGGAGGAGAGTTCTTCCATCGCGGCAGCCGTCTGCTCCAGCGCCGAGGCCTGCTCTTCGGTGCGCCCGGACAAGTCCAGGTTGCCTTGGGCGATCTGGCTGCTGGCCGTGGCCACGCCTTCAGCGTTGCTGCGCACTTCGCTGACGATACGGGTCAGGTTGTCCTTCATGTTGGACAACGCGCTGAGCATGTGCGCGGTTTCGTCCTTGCCCTCGGCGCGCAGGTCCACCGTCAGGTCGCCCTCCGCTATGCGGCTGGCCGCGTCCCGGGCCCGGTGCATGGGTGAAGTGATGGAGCGCGTGATCAGCCAGCCGAACCAGGCCGCAAACAGCAGCCCTCCGAGGATCGAGGCAATCGAGACCAGGCGAATGGTGGCGTAGCGCGCATCTGCCTCGGTGAATTCCCTGCGTGCCTCATCAAGTTGAAGCTTGGTCAGAGCATCTACGCCCTTATCAACTGGCAAGAACAACGGGCGAACCTTCTCGGTCACTATCCTTTGGGCCCCTTTCGGATCGTTGGCACGCAATGCCGCCACGGCAGGCATCAACCCTTCCTGAACAAACTTCTTGCGATCCTCGGCAAAGCTATTGGCGAGTTTCGCTTCTTCCGGCGTCAGACGGGTCGCCATGTAGGCGTCCCAGATTTTGCCGATTGCCACGGCGTTGCGGTCCACCGCCGCGATGCTGTCCGCGATGACTTCGGGCGTTGGCGTAACCAGCGCGACGGCAACTGCAAGCCGGTTCTCCAGCAGCAGCGACTTGATTTCGCCCAATTGCCCCGTAGGAATCGTGCGGTCCTCATAGACGGTTTTGAGCGCATCGTTGGATTGGCTTATGCCCAGCAGTCCCACTCCGCCGATAGCGACCAGGAGTGCGGACAGGATGCCGATCAGGATGACCAGGCGCGTCGAGATATTCAGGTTGTTCATGTGTACTCCTGGCTGGTGATTTATTGCAGGGTTTGCTCAATCAGGCCCATTTCAGCGCTGGACATGAGTTTTTCGATATCCACCAGGATCAGCATGCGATCCTCGACCGCGCCGATCGCCAGCAGGTGGTCGCTCGCAATGGTGGAGTTGAACTCGGGTACCGGGCGCAACTGCTCGGCGTTCAGGGTGATCACGTCGGACACGGCGTCTACGACCATGCCAACAACCCGGCTGCCGATGTTGAGCACGATCACCACGGTGAAGCTGTCGTACTTGACCTGCTCCAGGTTGAACTTGACCCGCATGTCGACGATAGGCACGATCACGCCGCGCAGATTCACCACACCCTTGATGAAGGCAGGTGCATTGGCGATTCGCGTAGGCGCCTCGTAGGAGCGGATCTCCTGCACGCGCAGGATGTCGATGCCGTATTCCTCGGCGCCGAGTTTGAAGGCCAGAAATTCTCTCAGCGCGGTTGCGACCGAGCCGCCTGCGCCCGCGTGGGAAGTTACTGCGGTTGAAGGGGAGGCTTGCGAAATCATGGGAGGTGGCCTTTTCTTGGATGAGTTGACTCTAGTTGACAGAACCGGTTCGCGACATCGGGTCAAAACCTGAGCCGGCTCGGGAAAACACCTGAGCTGAGGCGGCAGCTTGAACGATGTCCACTTACCGCATCCTGCGCGCGTTCGCCCGGAATACCCAGTTCGCCGGCCGCGGCCTCAGCCTACTCGTGGGCATCCACCGCGCGTATGAACTCCT
>JANOUM010000476.1:0-15058 GCA_031416855.1 Rhodoferax sp.
TAGCCGGCTGGCGGGCTCGGCGTGGACAGCCTGGACTGCGTGGTGATCGGCGCCGGTGTCGTGGGCCTGGCCATTGCGCGTGAATTGGCCCTGGCGGGGCGCGAGGTGCTGGTGCTGGAGGCCTCGGGCGCGATTGGCACCGGCACCAGTTCGCGCAACAGCGAGGTCATCCATGCCGGTCTGTATTACCCGCCCGGGTCGCTCAAGGCACAGCTGTGTGTGCAGGGGCGCAGCCTGCTGTATGCGTATTGCGTCGCGCGCTCAGTGGCCCACCGACGCTGCGGCAAGCTGCTGGTCGCCACGTCGCCCGACCAGCGCGGCCAACTCGACGCCGTGCTGCAAGCCGGGCAGGCGAACGGGGTGACCGACCTGTGCATGCTCACTGAGCGCGAGGCACTGGCCATGGAGCCGGAGCTGCGGTGCGTCGGCGCCGTATCGTCGCCGTCCACCGGTATTGTGGATAGCCATGCCCTGATGCTGGCACTGCAGGGTGATCTGGAGCACGCCGGTGGCATGGTGGCTTTCCGTTCCCCGATGGTCGAGGCCGATTGCGGGCCCGACGGGATCCGGATCTCGACCGAGGGCGGAACCACGCTCAGGGTGTCACTGCTGGTGAACAGTGCCGGCCTGGCCGCACCCAGCGTAGCGCGGCGGATCAACGGGCTCGACATACGGCATGTTCCGCAGCCCTACTTTGCCAAGGGCAACTACTTCTCATTGGCTGCGCGTTGCCCGTTCACACGCCTGGTGTACCCAGTCCCGGAGCGCGCCGGCCTGGGCGTTCACCTGACGCTCGACCTGGCCGGCCAGGCCAAGTTCGGGCCTGATGTGCAGTGGGTGTTGTCACCCGACGACCTGGTCGTCGATGCAGCCCGCGGGGCGGCCTTCTATGCCCAGATCCGCAAGTACTGGCCCGGGCTGCCGGATGGCGCGCTAATGCCGGCTTATGCAGGCATCCGGCCCAAGATCCAGGCGCCGGACGAGCCGGCGCGGGATTTCGTGATCCAGGGACCGGCAGTGCACGGGGTGCCGGGCCTGGTCAACCTATTTGGTATCGAATCGCCGGGGCTGACAAGCTCCCTCGCCATTGCACGCTACGTGCGCGCGTTGGCCGCTTAGGCCGTGCCCTGCGCCGCGTGTCGCCGCAGCGCGGCTGCCGATTGCGCCACCAGCGATGGGCCCTTGTAGATCAGGCCGGTGTAGATCTGCACCAGGTCAGCACCGGCGCCGATCTTGCCCACAGCGTCTGCGGCGCTCAGGATGCCACCCACGCCGATGATCGGAAAGTCCTTGCCCAGCGTCTGGCGCAACTGGCGGATGACCTGGTTGCTGGCCTCGCGCACCGGCGCACCGGACAAGCCGCCGGTTTCCTCGGCGTGCGACAGGCCGACGACCGCGTCGCGCGAGGTGCTTGTGTTGGTGGCGACCACTCCGTCCATGCCGTGCTCGCGCAGGACCCGCGCAATGTGGGCCACCTGTCGGCCATCGAGATCCGGCGCGATCTTGACGAACAGGGGAACGTGGCGCTGGTGCACCTGCTGCAACTGCGCGCGTTTACCCGACAGGCTGGCCAGCAGCTGGTCAAGTGCTTGGTCGACCTGCAACTCGCGTAGGTTGCGCGTGTTGGGGCTGGATATGTTGACCGTGACGTAGTCAGCGTGTGGGTAGACGCCCTCCAGGCAGGCCAGGTAGTCGTCCGCCGCGCGTTCGATCGGCGTGTTCGCGTTCTTGCCGATGTTGAGTCCGAGGATGCGGCCCGCGGCGCGAAACGTCGACTTCCGCACATTGGCGATGAAGACGTCGAGGCCGTCGTTGTTGAAGCCCAGGCGATTGATCAGCGCCTGCGCCTTGGGCAGGCGGAACATCCGCGGCTTCTGGTTGCCGGGTTGTGCCAGCGGCGTGACGGTGCCAACCTCCACGAATCCGAACCCCATGGCGCCCAGGGCATCGATGCAGCGCGCGTTCTTGTCCAGGCCAGCGGCAAGGCCGACGCGATTTGGAAACCGCAACCCGGCCACGATGACGGGGTCGGGGATCAGCGCGGAGGTGTAGGCCCAGGCCAGCGGTGTGTGCTGGGTGCACGCCAGTGCATCCAGCGTGAGTTCGTGGGCGGTTTCGGCAGCGAGTCCGAACAGGAAGGGCCGGGCGAGCATGTAGGGGAGGAGGGACATTGGATAATTCGGGGTTCTTTGTCCGATTGTCCCCAAAAAGGCCCATTCACCTGCCGTAACCCAACCCTATGTTGACCCAAGACGAACTCAAGACGATGGTGGCGCAGGCGGCCCTGCAATATGTTGTTCCCGGCGAACTGGTGGGTGTCGGCACCGGTTCCACGGTGAACAAGTTCATCGATGCGCTGGCCGGCATGCGCGAGCGCATCCCGGGTGCTGTATCAAGCTCCGAAGCCAGCACCCAACGCCTGCGCGCGGCTGGCATTCAGGTGCTGGACTGCAATGACGTGGAGCGCCTGTCGGTGTACGTGGACGGTGCCGACGAGATCGATCCGCAGGGCTACATGATCAAAGGCGGAGGGGCGGCCCTGACGCGGGAAAAGATAGTCGCAGCGCAGTCGGACCGCTTTGTGTGTATCGCCGACCAGTCCAAGCTGGTCGACACGCTGGGGCGCTTTGCGGTCCCGGTCGAGGTGATTCCGATGGCGGCGCGCCGCATCATCCGACAGTTCGAGGCACTCGGCGGGCGCGCCATGGTGCGCCTGTGCGACGGACAGCCCCTGCGCACCGACAACGGCCAGCACATCATCGATGTGGCGGGGCTGCACATCACCGATCCGCTGGCGCTGGAGTCTACGGTCAACCAGTGGCCGGGGGTGGTGACCGTGGGTGTCTTCGCGCACCAGAAGGCACACACCTGCCTGCTCGCCACCAACCAAGGGGTGCGGACGCTGGAGTTCGGCACGCGCTAGAACTTGATCCCGACCGGGTTCGACGGGCCCGCACCGGGCGTCTCGGCTGGGACGGTGTTGTCGGTGGTCTTTTCCTCCAGTCGACCTTGTGCCTCTTCCACCCTGGCTGGGGCCGCCTTCTGGACCACGACCAGCGGCCGAACTGCCTGAGCGCGGTAGTTGGCGGGCAATACAGTGCTTGGCGGGTAGTTGGCGGCGGTCAGGAACTGCGACCACTCGGCGTCCGAGAAGCCCTTGATCTTCTGTCCTCCAACGGTCAGGAACGGGAGGTTGTTGGCGCCACTGAGGCGTTGCAGTGCTTCCCGGTCTTCGGCACTGCTGACGGTGTATTCGACGAACGGGATGCCTCGGCTCTGCAGCAGCGTGCGGCCGGAGTCGCAGGGTGCGCAACCAGCGCCCGAATACAGCGTGACCGGGTAACGCGCGACTGCCTGGCGCAGTTCGAAGGGCAATACCGCGTCTCCGCCCGCTCCCAGTGGTTTGCCCCCCGCCGTGGTGGCGGTGGCCTTGGATGTGTCGGCAGGCTGCTTGTCGGAAAAGGTGACTTTTCCGTCGGACCCGACAATGCGATAGATTGTCTGGGCATGGACCAGCCCGGGCCCCGACACCAGAATCAGGCAACACATGGCAGCCCTGAGGATAGCGCTCGACACTGTCATAGGTTTATCCCTTTCCCCCCGGAGCGGCAGTCGCCATGCCCTGGTGCCGCAACAAGGCGTCCAACTGGGGCTCACGGCCGCGAAATGCCTTGAAGGACTCCATGGCAGGCCTGCTGCCCCCTGATTCCAAAATCGTCACCCGGTATTTTCTACCGGTTTCCAAACTCGGCGCACCGTCTTGTCCCGCTGATTCCTCGAACGCGGCATACGCGTCGGCGCTCAGAACCTCGGCCCACTTGTAGCTATAGTATCCGGCAGCATAACCACCGGCAAATATATGGCTGAAGGTGTGCGCCGTGCGGCTCCAATCCGGCGGCTGAACCACGGCTACCTCGTCACGTACCTGGCGCAGCAGTTGCATCACATCGCCGGACGGGTCGTGTGTGGTGTGCAGCAGCATATCGAATAGCGAGAATTCGATCTGTCGCAGTGTCTGCATGCCACTCTGGAAATTGCGCGCGGCGAGCATCTTGTCGAACAAGGAACGCGGCAGTGCGGCACCGGTATCGACATGCGCCGTCATGTGGCGCAATACATCCCACTCCCAACAGAAGTTCTCCATGAACTGGCTGGGCAGTTCGACCGCGTCCCATTCGACCCCGCTGATACCGGACACCTGGCGCTCATTGATTTGCGTCAGCATGTGCTGCAGCCCGTGGCCGAACTCATGGAACAACGTGATGACATCGTCATGCGTCAACAGGGCCGGCTTGTGCACGCCATCGTGGGCCACTCCTTCGGCGAAATTGCACACCAGGTGGGCCACCGGGGTTTGCAGCACGCCGGTATCGGGCCGCAACCAGCGGCTGCGTACATCGTCCATCCAGGCTCCGCCGCGTTTGCCGCTGCGTGCGCCCGGGTCCAGATAGAACTGTCCGACCAGAGCCGCTGCGGTGCCATCGTGCGCTGCGCCGGCGACTGCCGGGCGCTCGATGCGATAGAACTGAACGCCCGGATGCCATACCGGCGCCTGGTCAGGTCGGATTGCCACCTCGAACAGGGTCTCGACAATCTTGAACAGCCCCGCCAAAACCGTGGGCAGCGCAAAGTAGCTCTTGACCTCCTGCTCGCTGAAGGCGAAGCGTGCCTCCTTGAGCTTTTCGCTGACAAAGGGCAGATCCCATGGTTGTGGATCCGGCAGGTCGAGCTGCTCGCGCGCGAACTCGCGCAGTTCGACCAGGTCGTGCTGGGCATAGGGCCGCGCCCGATGGGCCAGATCGCGCAAGAATTCGATCACCTTGTGCGGCGAGTCGGCCATTTTCGGCGCCAGCGACAGTTCGCCGAAATTCTGGAAACCGAGCAGTCGGGACTCCTCTTGGCGCAACGCGAGCATCTCCTGCATCAAGGCGCTGTTGTCGAACTGGCGCAGGTCATCGGGGGCCTGTTCGGATGCCCGCGTCACGTAGGCGCGGTACATGTGCCGGCGCAATTCGCTGCTCTGCGCGAACTGCATGACCGGCAGGTAACAAGGCATCTTGAGACTGAGCCGGTAGCCCTCGCGATGCTCCGACGCGGCCGATGTCCGAGCGGTCGACAGGACGTCCGGAGGAATGCCGGCAACCTCGTGCGACTGCGCATAGTAGGCGAACTTGTCGGTCGCATCGAGCGCGTTTTCGCTGAACTTCTGGCTCAGTTCGGCCTGGCGCTCCTGGATTGCCGCAAAACGCGCGCGGTCCGGCCCCACGAGTTCGGCGCCGCCGAGGACAAAATCGCGCAGTGCATTGGTCAGCGCCTGGCGTTGTTCGGCGTCGAGTGTGGCAGGGTCGATCGCCTTGTACTTGGCATACAGCCGTTCGTCGGCTCCCAGGCGGGTCCAGAACTCTGTCACCTTGGGGAGGCTGGCGTTGTAGGCGGCGCGCAGCTCCGGAGTGTCGGCCACGCTGTTGAGGTGGCTGACCGCACCCCAGGCGCGGCCGAGTTTTTCAGTGGCCACGTCCAGCACCTGTGCAATGCGGCCCCAGTCGGACGGGAAATCGGCGGCCGTGACGGCTTCCAGGGCCGCGTTGCAGGCAACCAGCAACTCCTCGACGGCAGGGCCCACATCGGTGGCGGTGATCTGGTCGAAACGCGGCGATGCGTCCGGGGCAAGTAGTGGGTTCATGGCTTTGTTTGTCGGGTCTCCCGTCAATGTGGACGGGGAGCATGTTGGACCATATGCGGATGCGTCCCGCTTTTTTAAAGACCTGTGGCCACGCGTTCGGCGGATTGCAGCGTGTTGACCAGCAACATCGTGATCGTCATCGGACCGACGCCGCCCGGCACCGGCGTGATGAAACCTGCGACCCGCTGCACCCCGGCGAAGTCGACATCGCCGCACAACTTGCCGTCGTCATCGCGGTTCATCCCGACATCGATCACGATCGCGCCCGGCTTGACCATGTCGGCCGTCAGCACATTGCGCCGACCGACCGCCGCCACCACGACGTCAGCCTGCAGGGTGTGGCGCTTGAGGTCAACCGTGGCGCTATGGCAGACGGTGACGGTGGCGTTTTCTTGCAGCAGCATCAGCGCCATGGGTTTGCCCACGGTGTTGCTGCGGCCGATCACCACCGCGTGTTTTCCGCGCAGTGTGACTCCGGTGGACGCAATCAGCTTCATGCAGCCATAGGGCGTGCAGGGGTTGAAGCCCGGTGCGCCCGTGAGCAGCTCGCCAGCACTCAGTGTGGAATAACCGTCGACATCCTTCGATGTCGCGATCGACTCGATGACCTTGTGCGGGTCGATATGGCGCGGCAAGGGCATCTGCACCAGGATGCCGTGGATCGCCGGGTCGGCATTGAGCGCGTGGATGCGAGCGAGCAGCGCGTCCTGCGCCAGGTCGACATCGTACTTTTCGAACACTGAATGAAAACCGGCTTCCTGGCAGGCCTTGATCTTGTTGCGCACATAAACCTGGCTGGCGGGATCTTCCCCGACCAGGATCACGGCCAGTCCGGGTTGCACCTGACGTGCTGCCAGGCTGGCCGCGCGACGGGCTATGTCTTCGCGCAATTGGCGCGACAGAGCGATGCCGTCGATGCGCTGACCGTATTCTTGCTGAGTCATTGTCGGAGTCCAGGGTTCGGGCGGACGCGTTGCCAGGGGCGGCAACGCCCCCGGGCCTCAGGTCTTGGGCGGGGTCTGTCCGAGGGCGATCTTCAGCAGATCTGCCACCGTGTTGGCATTGAGCTTTTCCATGATGTTGGCCCGGTGTGCTTCCACGGTCTTTATGCTGATGCCCAGGTCGTCCGCGATCTGCTTGTTCAGGCGTCCGGCCACGATGCGTTCGAGCACCTGGGATTCGCGCAGGGTGAGCTTGGAGAGCAGCGCGTCCCGGTTGGCGGCCACCTGGTGGTCGGCGAACGAGCCCTTGGCGTGTTCGAGCATGCGCTCGACCAGGCCCACCAGCTGGTCTTCCTTGAACGGCTTCTGGATAAAGTCCATCGCGCCCTTCTTCATGGTGTCCACCGCCATGGGCACGTCACCGTGGCCGGTAATGAACACAATGGGCAGGGGCGAGTGGTGCTCGATAAGCCGGTTCTGCAGCTCCAGGCCGGTCATGCCACCCATTCGGATATCGACAATCAGGCAGGCGACTTCGCGCGCGTCGTATCGGCTCAGAAAGGATTCTGCGGAGTCGAAACAACGCACCCGGTAATCCTTGCCTTCGAGCAGCCACTGCAATGAATCGCGTACCGCTTCGTCGTCGTCCACAACGTACACGGTTCCCTTTTTCGGAATCAGGCTCATGCAGCTATCCTGGGGTCTTGAGTTGTTTGTCTAGGGGCTTGGGTGCGGCGCTCAGTTGCTCGCCAACCGGGAGCCAGAACGAGAAGCAGCAGCCCGTCAAGGCGGCACCATTGTAGAGGTTCTCTGCCCGCATCCGGCCCTGATGCGACTCCACGATCGAGCGGCACAAATTGAGTCCGATGCCCATGCCATCGATCTTGGTGGAATAGAACGCTTCGTACAGCCGCTCCAGGACTTCCGGCGCCAGGCCATTGCCGGAATCCAGCACCGAGAACTCGACCACCTCGATGCCATCGAGCCGGCGCTGCAGCACGCGCAGTTCGGCCTTGCGCATGGCGGTCGGCCGCTTTGCGGCGTCGACCGACTCCGCGGCATTCTTGAGCAGGTTGATCAGCACCTGCTCGATCAGGATCGGGTCCACCAGCAGCATCGGAAGCCGCGCCCCAACCTGGCGCGTCAGGCGCACATTGCGCCGGCGCAGTTCGATCTCGGCGAGTTCCACCGCTTCGTCGATCATGTCGGACACGGTCGACCAGGTCCGGTTCGGTTCGCTGCGCTTCACGAAGGAACGGATGCGCTGGATGATCTGTCCCGCCCGCTGGGCCTGGCGCGCGGTCTTCTCCAACGCGCCGAGCAGGTCCCGCTCCGTGATCTGCTGCGACTTGATGCGCGACACCATGCCATGGCAGTAGTTGTTGATGGCGGTCAGCGGCTGGTTGAGTTCGTGCGCGACGCTCGATGCCATCTCGCCCATGGTGATCAGGCGGCTCGCATTCTGGGCCCGGTCGGCCTGGGCGGCCGCCTGCTGTTCGGCTAGCCGGCGTGAGGTGATGTCGGTGGCAATCACCATCTGCGCCAGCCGTCCGTCGACCCAACTCAGGTATCGCGTGCGCACTTCGAGCCATAGGCCGAGTTCGCTCAGGTAGACCTCGGCGTTTTCGGATTCCGCGTCGGGCAACACGTTGGTCGGCAGGCCCGCAAACGAGTCGACCTGATCCTGCGACTCGTCGTTCACCGGTTGCGCGGGCATGCCGGCCTGCGCGATCAGCGCGAGGTGGCCGGTGGTGCGGTTGCCGAACCACAACCGGTACAGCTTGTTGGCGAACAGCATCTCGTCACTGCCCAGCGGCGCCACCGAAATCGACGCATCGAGCGCCTCCAGTACGGTGGTGAAGCGCTCGAAGGACGAAGACAGCTGTTCGCGGATGCGGTTGGGTTCGGTGATGTCGGTCATGGAGGTCATCCAGCCGGTCTGCGTGCCGCGCGCATCGATCAGTGGCGATACGTACAGGCGCGCGTCGAACAGCGTGTTGTTCGGGCGTTTCACGCGCATCTGCACGCCGCCTGGGGTGATCTTGCCTGCCAGTTCCTCACCCAGATACTGCGTCAGGGTTTCGTGGTCGGTGTCCGGCCAATACGGGAACGGGGCCGTGCGCCCGACCAGTTCGGATTCGCTCCAGCCCGTCATCTGGCAGAACGCCGCATTGACGTAGGTGATACGGCCCTGCAGGTCCATCGCGCGCATGCCAGTGGGCATGGAGTTTTCCATCGCCCGGCGGAAATTGGTTTCCGACACCAGGGCCTGTTGCGCCTGTTGTCGGCGCCGCGTATGGCGCCAGTTGGCGATCAGCATCCAGGCCGTCATGATGCTGAGCACGCCCACCAGCCAGAACAGCCCGCTACCGATCACGCCCAGGGATGTCCGGTAGGCCTGGGCCCGCAACACCAGGCCGTTGCCAACCGGCGACACCGGCACTTCGAATTCGATTACCGGGTTGACCCACGGCAGCAGGCTGGTTGCAGCGTCGCGCGGTGGCACACTCGTGCCCGCCAGGCGTGCGCCCTTGTCGTCCAGCAGGGCGATGGCGTAACGCGCAGACACCTCGGACGGGACGCCATACCGGTACAAACCGTCGACCGAGTACTCGGCCAGTACAACGCCGACGAATTTGGTCTTGTCTACGAGGGGGATATGCAGTTGCAGCAGGGGCGCGCCATTTGATGACGCCGGTCGCTGGGAGTACACGGGTTGCTGCAGTTCGCGCGCCAGGTTGAAGATATTTTGGGTCTCGCCGAGCCGCAGTGTCTCGGCCAGCATCTGGTGCAGGTTTGGCTGCAGGCTGGCCGTGGCGTAACTGTCCTTGATGCGTCTGCGCTCATCGATCCAGCTCAAGCGCTCCAGGTCAGGGTACTGGTTCACCAGGCTTTGGGCGCGGATGTGGAACTCGTCCACAGTCAGTTCGCCATTTGAGATGTCCCGGGCGATGCGCATCAGTTGCTCCTGGCGCTCCAGCAGGCGCAGGCGCAGGCGTTGCTGCGTGTATTCGACATCGCGCTTGACTGCCTCCTGTTCACGGTCGATCTCTTCCAGGCGCAGATAGCCGAATGACGCAATGATGGCGGCAAGGAACAGCAGCACCGCTGCCAGCGGGGCCAGGACCGCGAGCCGGTCCTGGCGCTGGGGTGCCAGGTGCCACCACCAGCGCCGCACACGCTCGGTGGTGGCAACGCTGCGCTCGGCAGCCGGATGGGGTTCTGCGGACATGGCCGAAGTGTATGGGACGGGGCGCGCGGAAGGTGACCGATCCATTTGATGGTTTGACAGACCTGATTTCGCAATGTGAATTGATGCAGCATTATTTGAAATTGTTGGCACTCGTGCGAGAATTCATCTCATCTACAGTAGCAAGAATTTATCTCATCTACAGTAGCAAGCTGCTGCCCCGGCACCACAGGAGACAAGCATGTCCGCACTACCCCAGAACCCATTTGGGTCCACCGTCAGCGACCCGGATCCGCAGGAAACGCGCGAATGGATGGACGCGCTGTCAGCCGTCATCCAGTCCGAGGGGCCGGAACGGGCGCACTACCTGCTCGAGCAATTGCTCGAGCATGCGCGCCAGAGCAGCATCGACCTGCCGTTCTCGGCCAACACCGGTTATGTCAACACCATCGAGCCGGACCAGGAAGAACGTTGCCCCGGCAACCTCGAGATTGAAGAGCGGCTGCGTGCCTATATGCGCTGGAACGCCATGGCGATGGTGGTCAAGGCGAACCGCCACCATCCGGTCGATGGCGGTGACCTGGGTGGGCATATTGGCTCCTTTGCGTCCCTGGCCAACATGTTTGGTGCCGGCTTCAACCACTTCTGGCATGCCGAGAGCGAAGGCCACGGGGGTGACTGCATCTACATCCAGGGCCATGTCTCGCCCGGAGTCTATGCCCGGGCCTACCTGGAAGGCCGCTTGACCGAAGAACAACTTCTCAATTTCCGCCAGGAGGTCGACGGCAAAGGCCTGTCGAGTTACCCGCATCCCAAGCTCATGCCCGAGTTCTGGCAGTTCCCCACTGTCTCGATGGGCCTGGGCCCGCTGATGGCGATCTACCAGGCGCGGTTCCTGAAATACCTGCACGCGCGCGGCATCGCCAACACCGAGAACCGCAAGGTCTGGGTGTTCTGCGGTGATGGTGAAATGGACGAGGTCGAGAGCCTGGGCGCCATCGGGCTGGCGGCGCGTGAAGGCCTGGACAACTTGATTTTTGTTATCAACTGCAACCTGCAGCGGCTCGACGGACCGGTGCGGGGCAACGGCAAGATCATCCAGGAGCTGGAAGGCGAATTCCGCGGCGCCGGCTGGAACGTGCTCAAGCTGATCTGGGGTAGCAACTGGGATCCGCTGCTGGCACGCGACAAGGACGGTGCGCTGCGAAAGATCATGATGGACACGCTGGATGGCGACTACCAGGCGTTCAAGGCCAACGATGGTGCCTATGTGCGCAAGCATTTCTTCGGCAAGGACCCGCGCACCCTGGAGATGGTGTCCAAGATGAGCGACGACGCGATCTGGGAACTGCGCCGGGGTGGCCATGACTCGCAAAAGGTGTACGCGGCGTTCGATGCGGCGGTCAAGCACAAAGGGCATCCCACGGTGCTGCTGATCAAGACCGTCAAGGGTTTTGGCATGGGCAAGATCGGCGAGGGCAAGAACAACGTGCACCAGACGAAGAAGCTCGCCGACGAAGACATCAAGGCGTTTCGGGATCGTTTCAACATCCCGATCCCGGACAGCCAGATCGCCGACATCCCGTTCTATAAACCGGCTGACGACACGCCGGAGATGCGTTATTTGCACGAGCGGCGCAAGGCGTTGGGCGGCTACCTGCCCAGCCGGCGCGTCAAATCGGACGAGCAGTTCACCGTGCCGTCGCTCGACACCTTCAAGTCGGTGATCGAACCCACTCCAGAAGGGCGCGAGATCTCGACCACCCAGGCCTATGTGCGCTTTCTCACCACGCTGCTGCGCGACAAGGCCCTGGGCCCGCGCGTGGTTCCGATCCTCGTGGACGAGGCGCGCACCTTCGGCATGGAAGGGCTGTTCCGGCAGGTGGGCATCTACAACCCGCAGGGTCAGCTGTACACACCGGTCGACAAGGACCAGGTCATGTACTACAAAGAGGACAAGCAGGGCCAGATCCTGCAGGAGGGCATCAACGAGGCCGGCGGCATGAGCAGTTGGATCGCGGCCGCCACCTCGTACAGCACCAACAACCGCATCATGGTGCCGTTTTATGTGTACTACTCGATGTTCGGCTTCCAGCGCATCGGTGACCTGGCCTGGGCTGCCGGTGATATGCAGGCGCGCGGATTCCTGCTGGGCGGCACCTCGGGGCGCACCACACTCAACGGAGAAGGCTTGCAGCACGAGGACGGTCACAGCCACATCCTGGCCAGCACCATTCCGAACTGCGTCAGTTACGACCCGACCTTCGCCCATGAGGTCGGCGTGATCCTGCACCACGGCCTCAAGCGCATGGTGGAAAGGCAGGACAACGTCTACTACTACCTGACTTTGCTCAACGAGAACTACGCGATGCCCGGCCTCAAGGCCGGGTCCGAAGAACAAATCATCAAGGGCATGTACCTGTGCAAGCCGGGCCCGGCAGTCCCGGCGGCGTCAGGCCGGCCTCGGGTCCAGCTGCTGGGTTCCGGCAGCATCCTGCGCGAATCGCTGGCGGCACAGGAACTGCTCGAGAAGGACTGGAACGTGGTGGCCGACGTCTGGAGCTGCCCCAGCTTCAACGAACTCACGCGCGAAGGCCAGGATTGCGAACGCTACAACCTGCTGCACCCTACGCAGACGCAGCGCACGTCCTTTGTGGCGCAGCAACTGGGTGGGCAGGAGGGCCCGGTGGTGGCCTCGACCGACTACATGAAGGCCTACGCCGAACAGATCCGGCCTTTTGTCCCGAAGGGACGCACCTACAAGGTTCTCGGTACCGATGGCTTTGGACGCAGTGATTTCCGCAGCCGGCTGCGCGAGCATTTCGAGGTCAACCGGCACTACGTCGTGGTGGCCGCCTTGAGTGCGCTTTGCGACGACGGCATCGTTGCCGCCACGGTAGTGGCCCAGGCAATCGCGCAGTACGGCATTGACTCCGACAAGGTCAACCCTCTCTACGCTTAGGGCTGGTGGCCAACCACCAGGCCGGGCCCGCGCACCCACCAATCTGGAGACAAGAAGATGGCGAAAATAGACATACAGGTTCCCGATATCGGTGACATCGACGAGGTCACGGTGATCGAATTGCTGGTCAAGTCTGGAGACACCGTCAAGGCCGAGCAGTCGCTGATCACGGTCGAGTCGGACAAGGCTTCGATGGAAATCCCGTCCTCCCACGCGGGTGTGGTCAAAGACTTGAAAGTCCGGCTTGGCGATAAGGTCAAGCAGGGTTCGATCATCCTGGTGCTGGAGGCAGTGGGCGAAGTGGCCACGTCTGCAGCCGCGGCGCAGACGGCACCGGCCGTGGCGTCGGTCGCTGACGCACCGCTGGCGGTAACCAGCGCTTCCATCGCGGCGACACCCGCCCCCGGGCCGGTGCAGGTGCTGGTGCCCGACATCGGTGACTTCAAGGATGTGACGGTGATCGAGGTCATGGTCCAGCCCGGTGACACGGTAAAACTGGAGCAGTCGCTGGTGACGGTGGAGTCCGACAAAGCCTCGATGGAGATCCCGTCCAGCGCCGCTGGGGTGCTGCGGGAGATCAAGGTCAAGGTCGGCGACAAGGTCAACATCGGCGATCTGCTGGCGGTGCTGGAGGGTGTCGCGCCTGCCGGCGGCACGGCCAAACCGGCATTTGGGCTCCAAGCCACCGCGGCTGCGCCATCGGCGCCGGCGACAGCTGCTGCTGGCGGCGCGGTCGCGCCTGCCGCAGCGGGCGTGGCAGCTCCTGCGCCCGTGGCGGCGCACAACCCCAGCGCGACGCCAAGCAACGGGCTGCCGCACGCGTCTCCTTCGGTGCGCCGGTTCGCGCGTTTGCTGGGCGTTCCGCTGGACGAGGTGAGTGGCAGCGGATTGAAAGGGCGCATTACCGAGGCCGATGTGCAGGGCTTCGCCCGTGCTGTCATGGGTGGCACGACCCAGACCAGGCTCGCCGCAACAGTTGCCCCCAAGGCACAGGCTGGTGCCGTTGCGGATGGCGCGGCCTTGGACCTGTTGCCCTGGCCGAAGGTGGACTTTGCGAAGTTCGGCCCGGTCGAGCGCAAGGACATGGCGCGCATCAAGAAGATCAGCGGTGCCAACCTGCACCGCAACTGGGTCATGATCCCGCACGTCACCAACCACGACGACGCCGACATCACCGACCTGGAGGCGTTTCGGGTGCTGACCAACAAGGAGAACGAAAAGAGCGGCGCCAAGGTCACCATGCTGGCCTTCCTCATCAAGGCCTGCGTCGCCGCGCTCAAGAAGTTCCCCGAGTTCAACAGCTCCCTGGACGGCGAGCAGCTGGTCTTGAAGCAGTACTTCCACATCGCGTTTGCCGCCGACACACCCAATGGCCTGATGGTGCCCGTGGTCAAGGACGCCGATAAGAAGGGCGTGCTGCAGATCTCGCAGGAGATGGGTGACCTGGCGAAGAAGGCGCGCGATGGCAAGCTCAGCCCGGCCGACATGTCGGGGGCTTGTTTCACGATCTCGTCGCTGGGCGGAATCGGCGGGCGCTACTTCACGCCCATCATCAATGCGCCCGAAGTGGCCATACTGGGTGTTTGCCGCGCGACCACCGAGCCGGTCTGGAACGGCACCGCCTTCGTGCCGCGCCTGGTACTGCCCTTGTCCCTGAGCTGGGATCACCGGGTGATCGACGGTGCCGCGGCCGCGCGCTTCAATGTCTACCTGGGCCAGATCCTGGGCGACTTCCGACGCGTGCTGCTCTAAGAACGAAACACTGGAGCATCCCATGGCACAAATACAGGTCAATGTCCCGAATATCGGTGATTTCGACGAGGTCACGGTCATCGAGTTGATGGTCAAGCCGGGCGATACGGTGGTGGCGGACCAGTCTCTCATCACGGTCGAGAGCGACAAGGCGTCGATGGAGATCCCGTCCTCGCATGCCGGTGTGGTCATGGCGTTGCGTGTCGCCTTGGGTGACAAGGTCAAGCAAGGCTCGGTCATCCTGATGCTGGAAGGCGCGGACTCAGCACCCACCGTGGCCGCCGCGCCAGCCCCGCCAGCCGCACCGGCAGTGATACCGGCCCCGGCCGGTGCTCCCGCACCAGCTCCGGCTGTGGTTGTAGCGGCCCCGGCCCCGGCCCCGGCGTCTACTGCCGCGTTCGGTGGCCGCGTGGACATGGACTGCGATCTGCTGGTGCTCGGCGCTGGGCCAGGCGGCTACTGCGCCGCATTCCGCGCCGCCGATCTCGGCCTGAAGGTCATCCTGGTCGAGCGTTATGCCAGCCTGGGCG
>JANOUM010000477.1:0-3728 GCA_031416855.1 Rhodoferax sp.
CCGGTACCAGCGCTCGCTGTTCAGGCGCAGTTCACCGGCGGTCTGCGGGCCACGCAGCAGCAGCAGGCCCAGCAACACGGCCGCCTGTTCGAACACCCCGATGCCGCGCTGGAAGTTGTGCTCGTAACGCGTGGTGCGCCCGCCGCTGGACTCCCGCACGAGACTGGCGGACTTCAGGTTGTCGAGCGCGGTGGCGATCTGCGCCTCGTCGAGTTCCATCAGCGGCTCGCGCGATGTCTTCTGGTTGCAGCCCATCAGCAGGCTGTTGAGCGACAGCGGGTAGCTGTCGGGCACGGTGCGGGCTTTCTCCATCAGGGTCGCCAGGACGCGCGCTTCGATGGGGGTGAGCGCGGGGGCTGCGGGCCGTGCGGGCGGTGCGGGTGCAGTGTCGGACATCGATTCAGGCTCGTCGAAAAGGTAGTGGGCCATTGTGACCCGAACCGGCGGTCGACCACGGCCGGCCACCCGCCACCCGCTCTAATTTTGGCATCACGCCTGGAACAAATCGGTTCTTGCGCGCGCACACGACAGTCATCAAAATGCACCCACAACCACCCATTCAGGAGATGTTCCATGCATGATGCTTCCAACCAACTGACACGCCGCAAGCTGCTGGGCGCCGGTGCCGCAGCCACCGGGCTGGTCGGCGCGGGCGCCTTCCTCTCGATGGAGGCGCTGGCGCAGGACAAGGTCAAGGTGAATATGCAACTGGGCTGGATCGCCGGTGGCAACCAGATCGGCGAGGTGGCGGCCAAACAGCTTGGCTACTACGCCACCGAAGGCATCGACTTCGCCATCCATCCGGGCGGCCCCAGCATCGATGGCGTAGCCATCGTCGCCTCCGGGCGCTGGGAGGTCGGCCAGGTATCGAGCAGCCCTTCAAACATGCTGGCGGTGTCGCAGGATCTGCCGATCAAGGTGTTCGCCACCGGTCTGCAGCAGCACCCCTATACCTTCTTTTCGCTCAAGAAGAACCCGATCCGCACGCCCAAGGACATGATCGGCAAGAAGATCGGCATCCAATCCACCGGCCTGGTGCTGCTGCGCGCGCTGCTGGCCAAGAACAAGATCGACGAGAAGTCGATGACCATCATCCCGATCGGTTCCGACATGACACCCCTGCTCACCGGCCAGGTCGACACCGTCACCGGCTGGCAGACCAACACCACGGCGCTCAAGCCGCTCGGCGCCGACCGCGTCGACCTGCGCCTGTGGGACACCGGTGTGCACCTGTATGCCCTGCCCTACTATGCCACCACCGATATGATCCAGCGCCGACCCGAGGTGCTGGTGCGTTTCCTGCGCGCCACGGCACGCGGCTGGGCCTACGCCAACAAGAACCGCGATGCCGCCACCGAGCTGCTGCTCAAGGAATACCCCAACCTGAACCGTGCCGATGAACGCGAGGCGATCGACTCGCTGATGAGTTACGCCTACAACAGCAACACCTTCAACAACGGCTGGGGCGCCATGGACCGCGCCATCTGGCAGGACCAGATCCAGCAATTTGCCGACCTGGGCCAGTTCACCAAGCGCGTGCCCAAGGTCGACGAGGTGATGACGATGGACATCCTGAACGCGACGCGCGAATACCGGCTGCGCAATTCCTGACCGGTCGCAGCGCTAGCCCACCATGATCGCGTCTCCGTCGATTGCGCCGCCCGCGCAAGGCCCGGCTGTTGCCCGGTCGCCAGCCCCTGCGTCGGGCTCCGGCAATGCCGCGGTCAGTTGCCGCGACGTGTCGGTGCGATTTTTCACCGAGCGGCGCAGCGTCACCGCGCTCAAGAACGTCAGCGTGGACATCGCCGAGGGCGAGTTCATGAGCCTGCTCGGGCCCTCGGGTTGCGGCAAGTCGACCTTCTTGCGCGTGGTGGCCGACCTGATCGCCCCGACCTCGGGTTCCGTACAGGTGCTGGGCGTAACACCCAGCACGGCGCGCCTGCGCCGCGATATCGGTTTCGTGTTCCAGGATGCGGCCCTGCTTCCCTGGCGTTCGGCATTGCAGAACGTCGAGTTGCCGCTGGAAGTGGCGCGTGGCCGTACACAATCGACCAAGGCGGCGCGTGCGACGCCGCGCGAATTACTCGAACTGGTGGGCCTGCAAGGCAGCGAGAACGCCTATCCGCATGAACTCTCCGGCGGTATGCGCCAGCGTGTTTCCATTGCACGGGCACTCGTCACCGACCCGCGCATCCTGCTGATGGACGAGCCCTTCGGGTCGCTCGACGAGATCACCCGCGACCGGCTCAACGAGGAGTTGTTGCGGGTCTGGCGCGAACTCGGCATGACGGTGCTGTTCGTCACCCACAGCATCTACGAGGCCGCGTTCCTGGCGCAGCGCGTGCTGATGCTCGCCGCCAACCCGGGCCGGGTGCAGGAGATCGTGCCGGTGGAACTGCCGGCCGACCGCACACTGGCGATCCGCGAAACGCCCGAGTTCGTGCAGCTCACCGCCCGGTTGCGGCGGGTGCTGGAAGTCTGCTGACCGGGCCGCCCGAAGGTGCTCAGCATCGAAGCTCGCCGAGCGAAGGACCACCATGAATAGTTCCACCCTTGACCTGCCTTCGGCATCGCCAGCGCACGATGCCGACCTGGAGGCGCACCGAGCGCACCTGCGCCGCCAGCTGTGGCGCACCCGCGCCATGCCGGCGCTGGGCGTGTTTGTGCTGCTGTTCCTGTGGTGGGCCATCGTCGAGGGCCTGCAGGTCAAGCCTTTCATAGCGCCCTCGCCGTTCCTGGTGCTCGAAACACTCTATGCCAAGCGTGCAGTGCTGCTCGACAACATGATTCCCACTGCCATGGAAGCCGCTGGCGGTTTCCTGCTCGGCAATCTGGTGGCTATTTTGCTGGCCACGGTGTTCGTGCACAACAAGACGCTCAACGACATCTTCTTCCCGGTGGCGCTGATGCTCAATGCGATTCCGATCGTGGCCAAGGCGCCGGTGCTGGTGCTGATCCTGGGCAACGGCGTCGAGCCCAAGATCGCGATCGCCGCGCTGGTGTGTTTCTTCCCCACGCTGGTCAACATGGTGCGCGGCCTGGATGCGGCCAACCCGCAGGCGATGGAACTGATGCGCGTGTTGTCGGCCAGCAAGACCGAGGTGTTCTTCAAGCTGCGCCTGTACAGCTCGCTGCCCTACCTATTCTCGGCCCTGCGCATCGCGGCGTCGATGTCGGTGATCGGGGCCGTGGTGGGCGAGTGGATCGGCTCCACCCGCGGCATCGGCGCGCTGATCCTGCAGGCCACTTACAACTTCGATTCCGCGCTGCTGTATTCCGCCATCACGATGAGCGCCTTCCTGTCGGGGTCGTTCTTTCTTGTCATCGCCCTGCTCGAGCGCGTGGTCGTGCGCTGGCAACCGCCGCAAGGCCATTGACCCACCGCCATCCGCCGCCATCCGCCCACCTGATCGAGGACACCCATGCAAACAACAAGTGACACCATCCGCCAGAACGCACGCGACGTGAAAGTGGCGTCCCGCGCCGACGTGGTCGTGGTCGGTGGCGGCCCGGCCGGCATGTCCGCAGCCCTGGCCGCGGCACGCAACGGCGCCAAGGTGACGCTGCTGGAGCGCTACAACCACCTGGGCGGCCTGGCCTCGGGCGGCATGGTGCTGGTGCTCGACGACATGTGGGACAACCACTTGAACGAGATCTCGGTGCGCGGCACCTGCCAGGCCATGATCGAGCGCCTGGCCGCACTCAAGCTCGCGATGTACCCGCGCTCC
>JANOUM010000478.1:0-2254 GCA_031416855.1 Rhodoferax sp.
ATGCCTTACCTGGCCACCGAATGGCGCTCCTCGCCCGACGCCAAGGCCTGGGTGTTCAAGATCCGCAAGGGCGTGCAGTTCCACAACGGCAAGGAGATGAACGCCGACGACGTGGTGGCGACCATGCAGCGCCACAGCGGCCCCAACACGAAATCGGGCGCCCTGGGCATCATGCGCGGCGTGGACACTGTCAGCCGCGACGGTGACACCGTGATCTTCACGCTCAAGGACGCCAGCGCCGACTTCCCCTACCTGCTGACCGATTACCACCTGTTGATCCAGCCGGGCGGCGGCAACGACAACCCCAAGGCTGCCATCGGCACCGGCCCGTACAAGATCGCCACTTTCGAGCCGGGCGTGCGTGTCATCGGCGAGCGCTTCAAGAACTACTGGGCCGCCAACACGCGGGGCCATGCGGAGCAGATCGAACTCATCGTGCTCAACGACAGCACGGCCCGCACCGCCGCGTTGCAAAGTGGCCGGGTCAACATCATCAACCGCGTCGACCCCAAGGTGGTGGACCTGATCAAGCGCGCCCCGGGCGTCGCAATCCAGACCGCGTCAGGCCGGGGGCACTATGTGTTCATCGCGCACTGCAACACCGCGCCGTTCAACAACCTCGACCTGCGCCTGGCACTGAAGTTCGCCATGGACCGCAAGGAGATGGTCGACAAGCTGCTGCGCGGCTTCGGCTCCATCGGCAACGACTTCCCGATCAATGGCAGCTACCCGCTGTTCTCCGAACTGCCGCAGCGCCCGTTCGATACCGACAAGGCGGCATTCCACTACAAAAAGTCCGGCCACAACGAGCCAATCCTGCTGCGCACCTCCGAAGTCGCGTTCCCCGGTGCCGTGGACGCGGCGCAGCTCTACCAGGCCACCTGCGCCAAGGCCGGCATCAAGATCGAGGTCAAGCGCGAGCCGGGTGACGGTTATTGGTCGAACGTCTGGAACAAGCAGCCGTTCTCCACCTCGTACTGGGGCGGGCGCGCGGTGCAAGACCAGATGTGGTCCACCGCCTACATCACTGGCGCCGACTGGAACGACACCCGGTATTTCAACCCGGCCTTCGACAAGATGGTGATCGCGGCACGGGGCGAGCTCAATCCCGCCAAGCGCAAGATCATGTACAAGGACATGGCGTTGATGGTGCACAACGAGGGCGGCGTGATCGTCCCGATGTTCAACGACACCATTGATGCCACCGGTCCGAAGGTCGGCGGCTGGGTCAAGAACCCGAACGCCGAGCTCATGGGTGGCATGGCCGCCTCCGAGTGCTGGCTTGAAGCCTGACGCGCTGCCCGGCTGATCGATGTCGTCTCCCCTGGTGAGGCAGGTGGCCCAGCGCCTGCTGCTGGGTGCGCTCATGCTGGTGGGTGTGTCGGTGCTGATCTTCGCCGGTACCCAGGTCCTGCCCGGTGACGTGGCCCAGGCCATCCTGGGCCAGTCCGCGACACCGGAGGCGCTGGCCAACCTGCGCCGCGACATGGGCCTGAACCAGCCCCCGGTGACCCGCTACCTGCAGTGGTTCTCCGGCGCGATCACCGGCGACTTCGGCAAGTCACTCTCGAACGGCCAGGACATCGCCAGCACGCTGGGCAAACGGCTGCAGAACACGCTGTTCCTGGCCGCCTGCGCGGCCGCGATCGCAGTTCCGTTGGCGATCCTGCTGGGCCTGGTGGCAGTACGTTTTCGCGATGGATTCATCGACCGCCTGATCTCCGGCCTGGGCTTGGCGTCGACTTCGCTCCCGGCGTTTTTCGTCGGCTACGTGCTGATGTATTTCTTCGCCGTCAAGCTGCAGTGGGTTACCAGCGTGTCGACCGTGTTCGACGGCATGCCGCTGTCGGAACGGCTGGGCGCCATCATCCTGCCGGTAATGGTGCTGACCACCGAGGTGCTGGCGCACATGATGCGCATGACGCGCGCGGCAGTGCTCAACGTGATGCAGTCGGCTTATATCGAGACGGCCGAACTCAAAGGCCTGAGTGCTTTCCAGGTCATTTACCGTCATGCCATGCCCAATGCGCTGGCGCCGATCATCAACGTGGTGATGCTCAACCTGGCCTTCCTGGTGGTGGGCGTGGTCGTCGTCGAGGTGATTTTCGTCTACCCCGGCATGGGACAGTACCTGGTCGACCATGTCGCCACGCGCGACGTGCCGGTGGTGCAGGCCTGCGCGCTGGTGTTCGCCTCCGTCTACATCGGCATGAACATCATCGCCGACGTGGCCGGTGTCGTGTCCAACCCGCGC
>JANOUM010000479.1:0-2419 GCA_031416855.1 Rhodoferax sp.
GCGTCCAGGCTTGTCCGGTCAGCGCCGCTTCGGTGCGCCGGGCGCGCACCGGAGTGGCGGCCACGCCGCCTGCGCCCATCGAGGCCGCGGCGACACGCGCATCGACCACCGTCAGCCGCACCGCGAGGCAGACCGCGGAGATGTCGTCGTCGAACCGTTTCGAGATCTTGTACACGCGCAGGAACTCACCGGCCGCGGGCAGCGGCACCTTGATCCAGGCCAGCACCTCGTCGGCAGCCATCACGTTCTGGCGGTAACCGATGTATAGCGCCTCCAGCGGCATCTCGCGGTGGCCGCGCGTGCTCATCAACACCACGTTGGCGCCCAGGGCGATGAGCAGCGGCATCGAGTCGCCGATCGGCGAACCATTGACGACATTGCCGCCCAGGGTGCCGGAATTGCGCACCGGCAACCCGGCAAAGCGGGCTGAAAAGGCGTGCAGTTGCGGGCGGTCCTGCGTCAGTGCGGCAAACGCATCGACCAGCGGCACCGCTGCGCCGATGGCGACATGGTGCGGGTAGCGCTCCACACGGCGCAGCTCCGCTACCCGGGTGGTATCGATCACGTGATCGAACTGGCGGTGCAATTTGGTCACCCACAGCCCGGTGTCGGTGCACCCGGCAACCAGTTGCGCCGTCGGGTGACGGCTGCGCGACTGCAGCAGTTGTTGCAGTGTGCGAGGTGCCAGGTAGCTGGCGGCCGGGTCCTGCGGCAATGCCGGGCCGTTGATTTGCTGCAACTGCCTACCCAGGGCGGCCTCGTCGACGATGGAGCGCGGGTAGTCACCCATGCGTTGTGCAGCCTCCAGGATCGGTCGGTAGCCGGTACACCGGCACAGGTTGCCCGACAGGTCTTCCCGGGCCGTGTCGCGGGTGACCACCTCGCCGCGGCAGACACGGCTTTGGTACATGCCGAACAAGCTCATGACGAACCCGGGCGTGCAAAACCCGCATTGCGACCCGTGGCACTGCACCATCGCCTGCTGCGCGGGGTGCAGGCCGCCATCAAAGCCAGTGAGGTCCTCGACCGTCCACAGGGCCAGCCCGTCGATGGAATGGGCCAGCCGGATGCAGCTGTTGACCGCCCGGTAACGGATGCCACCGGCGTCCGGTTCGCCGAGCACCACGGTGCAGGCACCGCAGTCGCCTTCGCCGCATCCCTCCTTGGTGCCGGTGCAGCCAAGATCCTCGCGCAGCAGATCGAGCAGCGTACGGTCGGGGGGTACATCCTGAAGCCTGACGAGTTGTCCACGCCGAATGAACCGGATTTCCTGCGACTTCATGCCTTGGTGTCCTTGCCGTGCGGGCGGTGTGCGGAAGATAGGGTAAAACAGGTGGCTGGTGCTTGTCATACACGCTAGCATATGACCGCAATGTGCACGCCGGTATGAGAGACCCCACAATCCTCGACAAGATCGACCTACATTTGATCAGGGTCCTGCATACCGTGTTGACCGAACGCAGTGTTTCGCGCGCCGCCATCCGCCTGGGCATGCACCAGCCGGCTGTCAGCGCGTCGCTCAAGCGCCTGCGCGCCTTCGCCGGCGACCCGCTGCTGGTTCGCTGCGGCACCGGCATGGTGCCCACCGAGGCCGGACTGCGCATGATCGAGCCCAGCGCGGGCATCCTGCGCGGAGCCCAGATGCTGTTTGCCGATGTGCGCGGCTTCGATCCCGCCTCTGCGCGGACCACGTTCCGACTGGCCGCCAGCGACTACCTCGACAGCCTGTTCCTGCCGCGCCTGGTCACCCAGATCAAGGAGCGTGCGCCCTTTTGCGCGATCGAGATACAGCCGCTGTCGGATGTGTCGGATTACCGCGCCCGGCTGGCCCAGGGCGATGTCGACATCGTGATCGGCAATTGGACCACGCCTCCCGGCGACCTGCATCTGGGCGCGCTGTTCGACGACGAGGTGGTGTCCCTGGTGTCTGACCAGCATCCGGCGGTGCGCCGTGGCTGGGATGTCGCGGCCTGGCTGGCTGCCGACCATGTGGTGCCGGGTGCCACCCACCCGGGTGCGAAGGGCGTGCTGGACGAGCACCTCGACGCACTCGGGCTGCAGCGCAACATCAGCACCCGCGTAGCCCATTTCAGCCTGATCCCGACCATGGTGGCATCGACCCTGCTGGTGCTGACGACCGGCCGGAAATACTGCCAGCGTTTCGTCGGCCGGCTGCCGATCACCATCGTCCCGTGCCCGGTCGCGTTTCCCCGCATGCGTTATTACCAGCTTTGGCACGAGCGCACCCATGGGTCGGCGTCGGCGCGTTGGCTGCGGGAGCGGGTGAAGTCTGTGGCATCAAATTTGCCTGCCGAATCCGCGAGCATCCCGCCCGACACCTCCTGACACCTCCTGACGCCGTCCCACCCGCCTACTTGATCGACCCAAGCAACAACAATGACGACGAGACAACCCGGCA
>JANOUM010000480.1:0-6874 GCA_031416855.1 Rhodoferax sp.
CTGTTGTCCGGGCGCGCCTATGTGGCGCCGGACGACGTGCAGGCCATCTTGCCCCAGACCATCGCGCACCGCCTGCTGCCCACGGGCGAGGCCGGGCGCGGAGCCATCGAACAGGTGCAGGCCATGCTGCAGGCCGTGCCGCTGTCCTGACACAAAGCCGGGCATGGCGACCGCGCCCCCTTCGGCCCTGCGGCACCCGCTGGCCCATCTGCGCGCGCGCTGGCGGCGCTACTGGATCGAGCGTCTGCCGCCGCGCGACGTCGTGCTGCTGACGCAGCGCAACGTCTACATCCTCCCGACCCGGCCCGGCTTCATGCTGGCGGCAACCCTGATGGTGCTGCTGGTCGCGTCGATCAACTACCAGCTCAACCTGGGTTATCTTCTCACCTTCCTGCTCGCCGGCAGCGCGCTGGTCGGTATGCACATCTGCCACGGCACCCTGCGGGGCATGACGCTGCAGCTCCAGCCGCCGGAACCGGCGTTCGCGGGTGCCAACGTGCCGATCAACCTGGTCCTGCAGAACACGCGACAACGGGTGCGACACGGCATTGGCCTGTCGATCATGGGCGCCGGGCACTGGGCCTGGACCGATGTTCCGGGCCAAGGCAGTGCGACGGTGCAGGTGGCGTTCCAGCCACAGCGGCGCGGCCGCCAGGCGATCCCGGTGCTGACCGCCGAAACCCGTTTCCCGCTCGGGACGTTCCGCGTCTGGACCGTGTGGCGACCGGCCGCGCAGGTCCTGGTCTACCCCCAGCCGGAGGCACGCCCGCCGCCCCTGCCAGCGGGTGAACCGCATACCGGGGCGATGACGCGCGCCCATCCGACTGCCAGCGGTGAATTCGACGGAGTGCGTGCCTACCGGCGCGGTGACGCGCTCAAGCTGGTGGTCTGGAAGAAGGCTGGCCGGGCGGGCGAATTGGTGAGCCGTGACAGCCAGCAGACTCACGGCCTCGAACTTTGGCTCGACCTGGCACACACCGGCCTGCCGGCGGCAGGCGCAGCAGGCCATGCTGGGCCCGCGCTGGAACGCGGTCTGTCGCGCCTGTGTGCATGGGTCCTGGCCGCAGACCGGCAGGGCCTGCGTTACGGCCTGCGCCTGGGCTCGGCGCAGATTGCGCCTGGCACCGGGGAAGCCCACCGCCGCCACTGCCTGGAAGCCCTGGCCCTGCTGGGCGCGGAAACCTGACCGATGCTGGACGCGCTGCGCAAGCTCCCGCGTGACGCGCGCGACACCCTGTTCCTGCTGCTGGTGATTGCCGCCGTGCTCGCGCCGCAACTCAAGCACCTGCCCCTGTGGTGCAGCCTGCTGGCCTTGGGTGTGCTGGCCTGGCGCGGCTGGCTGGCCTGGACCGCCCGGCCCCTGCCCGCTCGCTGGTGGCTGTTCGGCCTGCTGCTGCTGACCGTCGGCGCCACGTTATGGACCCACCGCACCATCCTCGGGCGGGACGCCGGTGTCACCCTGATCGTGGTGCTGCTCACACTCAAGACACTGGAACTGCGCGCCCGGCGCGACGCGTTCGTGGTGTTCTTCCTGGGCTTTTTCACCATGCTCACGAACTTCTTCTTCTCGCAGTCGCTGCTGACCGCGGCCGCCATGCTGGTCGCCCTGATGGGCCTGCTCACGGCGCTGGTCAACACCCACATGCCGGTGGGCAAGCCGCGCCTGAGCGAAGCTGCCCGCACGGCCGCAGGCATGGCCCTGCTGGGGGCCCCGATCATGGCCGTCCTGTTCCTGCTGTTTCCGCGAGTCGCGCCGCTGTGGGGCATACCGTCGGACGCCATGTCGGGTCGCAGCGGGCTGTCGGACAGCATGCAGGTAGGCAGCATCGCCAGCCTGGCGCTGGACGACGGGGTGGCCATGCGGATCCGGTTCGACGGTCCACCGCCGCGCCACAACGAGCTCTACTTCCGCGGTCCGGTGCTGTCCACGCTGGACGGCCGCGAGTGGCGCGCGTTGCGGTCGCGCTTTCCCGCGCCATTGCAGGACGCCGCCAACCTGCAGGTGAGCGGGCCCGGGCTGCAATACCAGGTGACGCTGGAGCCCAACAACCGCAACTGGATACTGACGCTCGACGCCACGCCCGACAAGCCGCTCGCGCCCGGCCGCGACCTGCACATGACGGCCGAACTGCAATGGCTCAGCGCGCAGCCGGTGTCGGAGCTGGTGCGCTACCAGGTGCGCAGTTTCCCGGCCTTCCGCCATGGCCCGCAGCGTCGCACGGCCGCGCTGCAGGACTACCTCGAACTGCCTCCGGGATTCAATCCACGGACCATGCAATGGGCCAGCGAATTGCGCCAGGGCCCGCGCGCCGAACTCGATCCCGCGCGACTGGTCGACACGGTGCTGGCGCGGCTGCGGACCGGCGGCTACGGCTACACGCTCGATCCCGGGGTATACGGCCAGCACACGGCCGACGAGTTCTGGTTCGACCGCAAGGAGGGCTTTTGCGAACACATCGCATCGGCGTTCGTGATCCTGATGCGCTCGCTGGACATCCCGGCCCGTGTCGTCACCGGTTACCAGGGCGGTGAATTCAACGGTTTGGGTGGTTTTTGGGTGGTGCGTCACAGCGACGCCCATGCCTGGGCCGAAGTCTGGCTGGCGGGCCGTGGCTGGGTGCGGGTCGATCCGACCTCCGCCGTGGCGCCCGGGCGCACCGGTTCGCAGCAACGTCTGCAAGCCCCACGCGGGGTGATCGCGGAGGCCCTGGATGGCGTCAACCCGGTGGCCCTGTTCAATCTGCGCGCCGCATGGGACGCGGTGAACAACCGCTGGAACCAGTGGGTGCTCAACTACAGCCAGAGCACCCAGCTCAAGCTGCTGCAGGACATCGGGTTCACCTCGCCGGACTGGGCCGATCTGGGTTATGTGCTGATTGCGCTGGTGGTTGCCGGCAGTCTGCTTGGCGCGGCCTGGTCGCTGTGGGAGCGCAGCCGCCAGGACCCGTGGTTGCGCCTGCTGCGCCGTGCGAACCGGCGCATCGCCGACGCCGGCTTGCCGCTGCCACCGCACACACCGCCGCGCGGCATGGCCGCGCAGCTGCAGGCTCGCTGGGGCATGGACACCATGGCGACGCGCACCATCAGCGACTGGTTGTTGCGCCTGGAGACCGTGCGTTACGCGCCGCAGGGTGGCCCGGCCGGCCTCACAATCCAGCGTCTGAAACGCGAATTCAACCAACTTCCATGGCCCACCCGGTAGTTTCCACCCGATCCCGCGCTACCAGCGTCGCCCTGGCCCTCTTGCTGGCACTGGCTGCGTTGCAAGCCAGTGCGCAGGCGGCCAAGTCGCGACCCAAGGCGAGTGCCGGCAACCCGGCAGCAGCCAAGGAACGCCTGGCCGGCGTGCCGTATGCGGAGCGTGCCGACGCCATGGCTGCGGCCGACGATATCGCGACCCGTCGAGACCTCGATCGCACCTGGGTGCGCGAGGTCATCGGCCAGGCCAGGCTGCTGCCCCAGATCACGCGCTGGGTGTTGCCGCCACCACCTGGCACGGCCAAGAACTGGCGGGTTTACCGCAGCCGTTTCATCGACCCGGTGCGGATCGCCGCCGGCGTGGCGTTCTGGCAGGCCAATGCCGCCACGCTGGACAAGGCGGAACGCGAATTCGGCGTGCCCGCGTCCATCGTCGTCGGCATCATCGGGGTGGAGACGATCTATGGGCGCGATCTGGGCAATTTCCGGGTCATGGACGCACTCGCCACGCTGAGCTTCGATTTCCCCGATGCCCACCCGCGCGCCGCCGAACGCCGCGTGTTCTTCCAGGGCGAACTCGAGCAAATGCTGTCGCTCGCCCGGCGCACCGGCGTCGACCCGCTCAGCCTGCGCGGAAGTTATGCCGGGGCGATGGGCCTGCCACAGTTCATGCCCTCGAGCTGGGCGCGTTACGCGATCGACTACGACGGCGACGGCCGTGTCGACCTGTTCCGCAGCCCGGCCGACGTGGTCGGGTCGGTGGCAAACTATTTGCGGGCCTTTGGCTGGCAGCCCGCAATGGCCACCCATTACCCGGTGCAGTTCGACCCGGACCGGCTCGATTTGCCCGGCCTGCTGGCACCGGACATCCTTCCGACATTCAGCGCCGCCAGTCTGGCCGCCAAGGGCGCGTTGCTCGATTTGCCCGGCCAGCAACACGCCGGCCCGCTGGCATTGGTCGAACTGCAAAACGGCACCGAGCCTGCACAGTACGTGGCGGGCACGGAAAACTTCTACGTCATCACCCGCTACAACTGGAGCAGCTACTACGCGATGGCGGTGATCGAGCTGGGCCAGGCGGTCGCCAGCGCGCGCACGCGCTGACCGTTGCAGCGCCGGGTCAGGCGCCGCGCTGGTGTTGTTGCAGCCAGCGCAGCAGGTCGTCAACCGGCATCGGCTTGGCAATCAGGTAGCCTTGCACACCCTGGCAGCCCATCTCGCGCATCATGGCCAGTTCGGCATCGGTCTCGACCCCCTCTGCCACGGTGCTCAGCGACAGCTTCTGGGCCATGGCCATGCTGCTTTCCAGGATCGCGCGCGCCGCCGGATCCTGCATGCCGCGATTGACAAAACTGCGGTCCAGTTTCATTTCGGTGAACGGGATCCGTCCGAGTTGCTCGAACGACGAGTAACCGATACCGAAGTCGTCGATCGACAGGCCGAAGCCCTTGAGGCGCAGCCGTGTCAGCACGTCCAGCGCGGTTGCCACGTCCTTGGTGACACCGGTTTCGGTGACTTCGAGGATGATGTCGGCAGGGCGCAGCCCCACGGATTCGGCCGATCGCAGCATCAGGTCGGGCAGGCTCAGGTCGTCGAGCCACAGCGCCGACAGGTTGACCGACACCGTCAGGGTGAAACCGGCCGCATGCAGCCTGGCCGCGTCCTCCAGGCCGCGCGCGAGCAATACCCGGGATAGTTCGCCGATCAGGCCGGCGCGTTCGGCCAGCACGATGAACAGATCGGGTGGCACAAAACTGCCGTCGGCCTGCCGCCAGCGCGCCAGCGCCTCGACGCCTTCGGGCACCAGCGTCAGCGCGTTCACCTTGGGCTGGAGCCAGACCGAAAACTCCTGCGCGGCGATGCCGGCGCGAATGGTTTCCGGGCTCAGGGGGGAACTGTTGCGCGCCAGGCGCCGGTCGACCGGCAGACTGGACGAATGTCGCAGCAGTTCGCGCATCGCTTTCGGCGTGGCCGGTTTCTGGATCTGCCCCAACACGGTCAGCCCCTGCAAGGCGGCGAGCTTGCTGACCGTGTTCAGGATCTGCCGGTCGGCGCCGCTCATCAGGATCAGCCCGCCGCGGAACCCGCTCTGGCTGAAGCGGCGGATCATCTCGACGCCGTCCATCTCGGGCATGTTCAGGTCGCACACCACCACACCGAACTGCTCGGTGCGTCGGTTCATCACCATGATGGCCTCGACACCATTGCGTGCCGTGAAGACCGCACCGACACCGATCACGGACAGCATCTGCTTCATCTGCATCAGCACCACCGGGTCGTCGTCGACCACCAGCACCGAGGCCACCATCGTGTCGCCGGGCGGCTCCATCTCCAGGGGCGCCGGGGCCGAAACCTCCTCCGCGTCCGTCAGGCCCAGCGCTGCGGCCCGCACCTGCTCCAGCGCAGCGCGCAACTGATCGAGCCAACCAGTCGGGTCCATGGCCGGAGTTGCGCGCGCGGCTTCTTCGAGACCCTGCGCCAGCTCGGCGTATTGCAGGGCACCGACCGTGCGTGCCGATGAACGCTGTCGATGCATCTCGCGAATCATGGCCGCCGACCCGCTGGCCTGGTCCGCCAGACCGACCAGGCCAGCACTGGTGGACTCCAGAAAAGTAGCCAGCAGGGAGCTTGCCTGCACAGAGCTGATGCGCCCCAGGACCCGGTACAGGTGGTCGAGATCGAGCACGGCAAGTTCGGCATCACGCGATCGGCGGGTCGGGGTCGGTGCCGGCACGGGGACCGGCTGCCCCCCCCCCGATCCAAGCCAGCGGCGCAACATCGCGGCCAGGCCGTCGAGCGAAATCGGCTTGGCCAACAAATCGTCCATGCCCGCGGCCAGGCAGCGCGAGCGCGCTTCGCCGACCACGGCAGCACTCTGCGCAATGACCGGCACCCGATTGCCCGCACGGGCTTCCAGGCGACGGATCGCCCGCGCCAGGTCGAACCCGTCCATGACCGGCATGTCCAGGTCGCTCAGCACGAGGTCGAACTTGTCGCCCTTCCAGGAGGTCAGCGCCGCTGCGCCATCGGCCACCACCACCACGTCGCAACCCAGGCTGGACAGCTGCAGCCTGAGCACCGCCTGGTTTGGCGCGTAGTCCTCCGCGACCAGCACGCGCGGCCGGGTGGCAAACAGCGAGCGCTGGCGCGCCGCCAGCTGCATCGGCTGCGCCGCGAGCGGGTCGGGCACGCTGGCGTGGGCCTGCAGCAGGTCGACCCAGAACGTGCTGCCTTCGTCGGGCCACGACTCGTAGCCGATGGCGCCACCCATGGCGTCGACCAGGCGCTTGGTGATCACCAGACCGATGCCCGTGCCCTCCACCACCCCGCGCTCGGCGCCGAGCCGGTCGAACGCGGAGAAGATACGACTGGCGCGCTCCGGGGGGATACCGTAGCCGGTATCGCGGACGTCGACGCGCACCATCGCCTCGCCCCCGGCCGGGCCGGCCGGCCGGCGCAGGCTCCTGACACGCACCGTCCCGTCGGGCCGGTTGTACTTGATCGCGTTGGACAGCAGGTTGATGATGACCTGGCGCAGGCGCACCGCGTCTGCCAGCACCATGGCATTGCGCGCGTCGCCCCCGGAATACACGATCCGGATACCCTGCTTGGCAGCCAGCGGCGCCACCAGCGACAGGCTCTCGTTGATCACCGCGTCCAGCGAGACCCGCGCCAT
>JANOUM010000481.1:0-5698 GCA_031416855.1 Rhodoferax sp.
ACCTCGATCAGCGTGCCCTCGGGCCGTGCCAGCGCGGCAAGCAGTTCGCCCTCGAATTCCGCTGTTCGCGTGATCTTCACACCCGCGTAACCGTAAGCCCGCGCCAACGCGGCGAAATCCGGGTTGCGCAATTCGGTACCCGCGCGGCGCTGCGGGTATTCGCGCTCCTGGTGCATGCGGATGGTGCCGAACATGCTGTTGTTGAGCAGCACGATGATGCTTTTCGCGCCGTACTGCACCGCGGTAGCGAGCTCCTGGCCGTTCATGAGGAAGTCGCCGTCTCCCGCGATGGTGAATGCCAGACGGCCGCTGGTGATGGCCGCAGCAATGCCGGCCGGCACACCGTAGCCCATGGTGCCGCTGGTGGGGGCAAGTTGCGTCTTGTGGCCTTTGGCCAGGCCATGGTGCTTGAAGAAGCGGTGCATCCAGCTGGCGAAATTGCCCGCGCCATTGGTGAGCACTGCATCGGCCGGCAGGTGTTTCTGCAGCATGGCCACGATGGCCGGCATGTCGATATCGCCAGGCAGCGACTGCGGCTCGAGGTTGGCGAGGTAATCGGCGTTGCACGCCTGTGCCCAGGTCTCCCAGGGCAATTCGGTGGGAGCGGTCAGGACCTCCAGTGAACGCGCCGCCGCGTTCATCGTGGCGTTGATCGCCAGGTCGGCCTGGTAAACCCGGTTGAGTTCTTCCGCACTGGCGTGTATGTGCACCAGCTTCTGGCTCGGTCTGGGAGCCCGCAACAAGGTGTACCCACCGGTTGTCATTTCGCCCAGGCGGGGACCGATCGCCAGGATCAGGTCGCTGTCGCGAACGCGCTGCGCCAGCCGCGGGCTGATGCCGATGCCCACGTCACCGGCGTACAGGGGGTGGTGGTTGTCGAAGGTATCCTGGAACCGGAATGCGTTGCCCACCGGCAGTCTCCAGTTCTCGGCAAAACGCTGCAGCGCCTGCGCCGCCTGGACCGTCCAGCCGCCGCCACCGGCGATCACCAGCGGACGTTCTGATTGCAACAGCATGCTGCGCAGGGTGCGCAGCGAACCAGGATCGCTCCATGCATGCACCGCCTCGACCCGTGCCAATGCCTGCGGCTTCAGACCGGTCACGGCATGCGCCACCACCGGTGCTGCCAGCATGTCTTCCGGCAAAACCAGCACCACTGGCCCGGGCCGGCCGTTCATCGCCGTAGCAAACGCTCGGGCCACGTACTCGGGGATGCGCGCGACATCGTCGATGCGCTCGACACGCTTGGCCATACCCTTGGTGCTGGGGCCGAAGAAACTGCAATAGTCGACTTCCTGGAAAGCCTCCCGGTCCCGCGTATCGCTGGCGACATCACCCACGAACAGCACCATCGGCGTGGAGTCCTGGAACGCGGTGTGAATGCCGATCGACGCGTTGGTGGCGCCAGGCCCGCGCGTCACGAAACACACACCGGGGCGCCCGGTCAGCCTGGCGTGGGCGTCGGCCATGAAGGCGGCCCCGCCCTCCTGCCGGTTGATCACGAATCGGATCTGATCGGCATGGGCATGAAAACCATCGAGCACCGCGAGGTAACTTTCGCCGGGGACTCCGAAGGCGTGGGTGACGCCCTGGGCCACCAGGCATTCGACCAGCAGGTGGCCTCCGATTCGTGTCGTCATGGTTTCGTCCTGGTTCCGACGCCGAGCGCGGCGCCCACACTCAACACAAGCACCAGCGCTGCACCAAAAAAGGTGGCGCCGTACAGGCCCCGGTCCATCAGCGCGCCAAAGATAACGGGAGAAATCGCGAAACCGACATCGAGCCCGGAGTAGACCAGGCCGTAGACCCGCCCAGTCGCCCCTTTGGGCGTGGCCTTCTTGATCATCATGTCGCGCGACGGGCCGCCGATGCCGATGGCAAAACCGGTCGCCGCCAGCACCACCATGGTGCCAGTGCCGCCGAACACGGAGGTGCCACACAAGGCCAGCAAGGCGGCAGCAACCGTCATGCACGTGGCGACGACCTTGTCGCTGCTGGGCATGCGCGCCGCCACCAGGCCGCCGCCCAGCATGCCCAGTGCGCCGGACAGGCTATAGGCGGTGAGTGTCATGGTGGCGGCCTCGAAACTCACGCCGTGCATGGCCTTGAGCAGGGACACCGAGAAGCTCTGGACCATGGCGAAGGTCATGGTCGACAGCAGGAAGAAGCCAAAACACCACCACACCACGGGTAGTTTCATGAATGCGAGGTCATGTTCGCCCTTGTGCTCCGGGTGACGTACAGCCACAGTGGTACTGAGCTTGTCTCGGTGTAACACCAGCAGGGCCAGTACAGCCAGGTACAGACCGGCAGCGGCCAGGTATGCGAAGCGCCAGTCGTACAAACCGCTCAGCGTGGCGAAGAACAGCGGCGCCACCGCCCAGCCCAGGTTGCCCGTCAGGCCATGGGCACTGAAGGCGTAACCGAGCCGTTCGGGCGACACACGCTGGTTCATGATGGTGAAGTCGACCGGGTGGAACGGCGAGTTGCCAAACCCGGCCAGCGCTGCGGCCGCCATCAGCCAGGTGTAACTGCTGGCGAAGGACGCCACGATGCAAGCCAGCGCAATGGTGGCGACGGCACCGAACAGCACCGGCCGCGCACCCATGCGGTCGACCAGGAATCCGCCGCTGGCCTGCCCCAATCCAGACACCACAAAAAAAGTCGTCATCAGCAGGCCGAGTTCGGAGTAGCTCAGCCCGAACTCCTTCATGAAGACCGGAAACATCAAGGGCAGCAGCAGATGCGAGAAGTGCGAGCTGGCGTGCGCCAGGCCGACCAGGCCGATGACGGACGCATCCTGGCTCAGTGACACAGGCCGGTTGGCCGCAAGGGTGGCAGAGTTCATTCCGACATGGTAATGGATGGCACACTCGGGGCATGACCACCCCACCTGCCAGCACCCTGCGCCAGATCCCCGCCGGCATCTGGGTGCTGGGTCTGGTCAGCATGCTGATGGACATTTCGTCCGAGATGGTGCACAGCCTGCTGCCCATGTTCATGGTGACCACGCTGGGTACCAGCGTACTGGTGGTGGGGCTGATAGAAGGGCTGGCGGAAGCCACCGCGCTGGTGGTCAAGGTTTTCTCGGGTGCCCTCAGCGACTACTTGGGCAAACGCAAGGGCCTCGCGGTGCTGGGCTACGCAATGGGCGCGCTCAGCAAGCCGCTGTTCGCTCTGGCGCCGGGGATCGGCCTGGTAGTCACCGCGCGGCTCATCGACCGGGTCGGCAAGGGCATCCGCGGCGCGCCGCGTGACGCGCTGGTGGCGGACATCGCCCCCGCGCATCTGCGTGGCGCGGCCTTCGGCTTGCGCCAGTCGCTAGACACCGTGGGGGCATTCCTTGGACCCTTGATCGGCGTCGGCTTGATGCTCCTGTGGGCCAATGATTTCCGGGCCGTTTTCTGGGTCGCCGTGGTGCCGGGCCTGATGGCCGTCGCCCTGCTGTGGTTCGGCCTGCGCGAGCCGCAAACCAATCGGCCCGCCGGCGCGACCAACCCGATCCGGCGCGACAACCTGCGCCGCCTGAGCGCGGCCTATTGGTGGGTGGTGGGCATCGGTGCCGCGTTCACGCTGGCGCGTTTCAGCGAAGCCTTCCTGGTGCTGCGCGCGCAGCAGTCCGGCATCGCCATGGCGCTGGTACCGCTGGTCATGGTGGCGATGAACCTGGTGTATGCCGCCAGCGCCTACCCGTTCGGCAAGCTGTCCGACCGCATGCCGCACCACCGCCTGCTGGTCTGGGGCCTGCTGGTGCTGGTGGTCGCCGACCTCGTGCTGGCACGCGCCAATGGGCCGGCTGGAGTGTTGCTCGGCGTCGCGTTATGGGGCATCCACATGGGCATGACGCAGGGGCTTTTGGCCACGATGGTGGCCGACGCCGCACCGGCCGACCTGCGCGGCACGGCCTTCGGGCTGTTCAATCTGATGAGTGGTGGGGCCATGTTGCTGGCCAGTGTGCTGGCCGGTGGCCTGTGGGACGTGTGGGGCCCTGCGGCGACGTTCTATGCCGGAGCTGGGTTCTGCGTGTTGACGCTGGTGGTGCTGTCCTGGCGTGCGCGGCAACTGGCCTGAACCGGGCCCTCAGCGCAGGCCCAGCGGATCGGTGTTCGTGACGTCGCCGAAATGCGGGCCCAGCTTGAAGATGCCGCTGAACCGCACCGATGGCTCACCGTCGGCGGTGATCAGTCCCTGCCCGAACAGCATGTTGCGTGTCACGCGCAAGATCTGCGCCTCACCCTGCACCCAGGCCCCGAGTTTGGCCGACCCGAGGTAGTCCAACTGCAGGTTGATGGTGGGCAAAAAGCGCCGCTCGCTGCCTGCACGGTACAAGTTGGCGCACGGGACCAGCATGTCGGCAAACGTCGCCAGCATGCCCCCGTGGCAGATACCCAGCGGATTGGTGTGGCGCTGCTCGACCAGAAAACCGATCTGGATTTTTTCTGGCGTCCATCTGCCATACAGGGGGCCGTTGAAGGCGAGAAAATCGCCGGCGATCTTCGCAACGCGAAATCCGTCAGGAACAGGAGGGGTGGATGGCATCGGGGAGTTCAGGAATGGCGGGAGCCTTGAATGCTAACCTGCCCGGCCATCGTCATACGGGTCCGCAAATAGCTGCGCCGAACCGGTACACCCGCGCCAACCGGCTTGCCTCACGAGCCACCCGAAGTCCGGCCGGCGGGTCCGACACCAGTCAGTCCCGCGGCAGCTTGACTTCGACGTCCTCGATATCGGGCAATTGCCTTCGGCCCACGGGTGAAGTCGGCGCCGTTTCCGGTGCCGGCCCGCCGCTCGAACGGGCCCGAAACACCGAACCAAATCCGGCCCGCGTGTCGACCCGCCAGACGAACGGCACCACCGGCCGGCCGGTCAGCCTGGCCCACACGGCACGCAGGCCCCACATCACCAGCAACAGCGACGCCAGCAGCAGCAGGCTGGCCGCGACTATCAGGCCAGCGACCAGCAACAGCACTCGCACGATCAGCTTGAAAACGGCATTCATCGGCGCATCATGCCCGACACGGCGCATGCATGAACCCGCGCGCAGCCCGGCTCACAACGGGCACGCCGGATCGAACACCGGTTTGCGCCGTTCCCGGTGGCTCGCCACGCCCTCGTGGACATCAGGCCCGGCGAAACCCATGAATTCAAGCGCGAGCGACGAATCGAAGGTCGGCCCCATCATGCGCAGCCAGTTGTTGAGTGCGTATTTGGTCCAGCGGTTCGCACAACATCAGGTAGTACTTGGCCTTGGCCATGCCACACAACAAGGGCCCGATGATCGCGGCATGGTCGCCTGCCGCCACACCCAGCCGGGTATGGCCATCGACGATCTTCGCGGTCTTGGCGGCAATCGGGATGTCGGCCAGCAGGCCCGCCACCAGCCCGGCGTCGACCGCCGGGCCGTGCATCGCCGAGACGATCGGCTTGTCGCAGTTGATGACGTTGTAGACCAGGTCGCGCTGGCCTGGCCCGCACCCATCACGACTTCGAGAATGCCGCGCCGTTCGTCGACGGCATGGCGCGTGATGGTCAGGGATCGGTAGTGCTCGCAGCGGTTCATGGCGTATTCCTTGTTGGCAAGTGGACTGGTTTCGAGGCGCCCCTGCGCACCGCGTCGGGCACGGACCTGCGCCACCGGGGCACCGGAGGCCCCCGGTGCCACGATACGGCAAGAAACCGCCTGCCAGCGCTCAGCGCA
>JANOUM010000482.1:0-3135 GCA_031416855.1 Rhodoferax sp.
GTGGAACTGCAGCCCGATGGCCAGGCGCCCGTCGCGCCGTCGGCCATCACCGCCAAAACCAAGACCGTGCTGATCAAGGAAACCGGCTGAACGACAGCGAGAACTTGGCACTGTCCAGTTCATAAGGTCGGTATTGATGCAGGGGAAATGCGCGCCGGGTCAATAGGTGGGTCTTCCGCTGCCCGCCGGTACACTCTCGCGGCGCACCGGTGGGCAATCATCCCCGGGCCGGCCGTGGTCGACACCATGAAGGCGGAAGGACGGCTCAAAGAGTCCTGCGCCCTGTGCCATGACAATCCACCGTCCCCGATGGTCATGGCTATCACATCCATAGGCGGCCAAGTCGCCTGAATCAATTGCATTTCGCCAACCAACCCTGACATCTTCTGAATGACCATTTTATTTGACCCCGTACAGGCCGGCAGCCTGCAGCTTGCGAACCGCATCGTGATGGCTCCGCTGACGCGCAACCGCGCGCCAGACGCGATCCCGACGCAGTTAATGACCACCTACTACACCCAGCGCGCCAGTGCCGGGCTGATCATCACCGAGGCGACCGCCATCAGCCACCAGGGCCAGGGGTATGCCGACGTACCCGGCATCTGGAGCCCGGAGCAGGTGGTGGCATGGAAACGCACCACCGACGCCGTGCATGCCGCTGGCGGCAAGATCGTGGTCCAGCTCTGGCATGTGGGACGGGTCTCGCACGTGGAACTGCAGCCCGATGGCCAGGCGCCCGTCGCGCCGTCGGCCATCACCGCCAAAACCAAGACCGTGCTGATCAAGGGCGGTGTGCCCATCTTTGTCGAAACCTCGGCGCCGCGGGCCCTGCGCATGGACGAATTGCCGGGCATCGTGGCCGCTTACCGGCATGCCGCGCGTTGCGCCATGGTGGCCGGCTTTGACGGGGTGGAAATCCATGGCGCCAACGGTTACCTGCTGGACCAATTTCTGCGCTCGGGCTCGAACCAACGCAGTGACGCCTACGGCGGCAACATCGAAAACCGCGCGCGTCTGCTGGTGGAGGTGGTGCAGGCCGTTACGCAGGAAATCGGTGGCCCGAAGGTTGGGCTGCGCCTGTCGCCGGTGACCCCGTCCAACGACGCCGCCGACCCGGACCCGCAACCGCTGTTCGAATACGTGGTGCGCCAGCTCGGGCCGCTGCAGCTGGCCTACCTGCACCTCATAGAAGGCGCAACCGGCGCCGCGCGGGACCATACCCAGGGCCAGAAGCCCTTTGACTACACTGCTTTGCGCCAGGCCTACCGTGCCGCAGGAGGCACCGGTGGCTGGATGGTCAACAATGGCTACGACCGTGCACTCGCGGACCACTCCGTCGCCGAAGGTGCTGACCTGGTGGCTTTTGGCCGATGGTTTATCGCCAATCCGGATTTGCCGCGCCGCCTGCGCGAGGGCGCGAGCCTCAATACGCCCGACCGCGCCACCTTCTACGGTGGAACGGAAAAGGGTTACACCGACTATCCGGCGCTGACGGCCTGACCGGAGCCCGGACCCGGCCTGGTCAGCGGCTGGACCCCAGCCCGACCGGCTCCGGCGCCGTCATCACGATGCGCGTGAACAAGCGGTCGTACAGCGGGTTGTGCGGAGCATTGGCGGTCAACGGGTCGCGGTTGGCTGCAAAAGCGGCATCCAGCGCCAGCCAGTCGGCCGCATCCAGCGATTTTTCCGCTTCCGGCAGGATGATGATCACCGTGGATCTGGATGACGGGGTGAAGGTGAACTATGGCAAATTTGGGGATTTGCTGGAGGCCCTGGGCGAGCAGGCCGAGCTTTGCACCATTCCAGTAGCTGCTCCCTCGGCTACGTGCCAGAATGCTCGGATGGGGCAACTCACCGTGTCCCCGGATCGAAGGCCTACGAGTCCCAATGAGCCGAATTTCTGGATAACCTGTTGCGGGACCATCCCGAGAATACTTGTTCGATTTCGTGGCGACGGAGGTCAATGACTGGCTGCGGCGCGTTGTTCCCGCAAAGGCCGACAAATGCGTGATGATGGCCGCCTTGAACACGATGAACTGCATCGCTAGTGAGGTCTTTTAGACGGTCGGCAGGTGATGGTTCGTTGACAGATTGGATGAGCAATATGGGATTGGTTCGGTGTGAGCAATGCGGCGAGGACACGCCCGGATACGATACGGTCAGCTACGGATCCATGGACCGCGGATACCGACAGTTGTGTACACGGTGCTTCAATATCGATGTCGCGGAGCGAATCGGTTTGGATGACTTCGAGAACGTACGGCTCGAACCTGTTGGTTTGACGGACTCAGCTGGGAAGCCGCATCAGTTTCACTTTCGTACCCGGCTGACGGGGCAGCATATTTCTTTGGAGGCCTTCGAGCTTTATGAGGGGTGCCCTGCGGGTTACCAGTTCCAGATCCTTGGGGACCCCGAGGAGGATGTCTTTCAAGTCCTGGCGCGAATGGTTGAACGGATACGTCGAACGATTTCCAAGACGCACCTCGTCGACGAAGGGCACGGTATTCAAATTGCGGAGCAGACAGTGCGCGGCCGCATTGACTGCGACTTGTCTGATGGGGACTCCCTGCCCCTTTTGGTGATCGACGGCCGCGAAGTTACCTGGGACGAGATGGGCAGGATGCTCATGGCGTTTGAAGGCTGGAATTTTAGGATGGAGCTGTTCGATCCCAGTGACGAACCTTGAGGCTCGAGGAGCCATCGACTGTCCACACTTGGCCTGGGCTTTAGCGATTTGCAGCGGGGACAAGAAGCGGTCACTTTCGCGAACATGACCGACGCTCACAGGGCTTGACTCCGCATGCCGTGGTCTTGCGCAATCGTCCTCGTTCCAGTGGTTTTCCAGCGAGTATGTACGGCTACCGAGGATATATTTGCGTTCATGGAACCGTGATATGTCGTTGGGGTTTCGACGGTGTTTGCGTATTCCGGCGATCGTGACCGGTTGCGCAGCGAGCAAGAGTTGCGCTGCGCAAATTGTATGGTGGGATTTGCGCACTGCCCCAAAGCGCCCCGGTTTTTTGGCGGTTCAGTGGGCCAAGAAGGGGATTCAAGAAGTCCGGGGGTGGGGCCACCGGGCGCAGCCCGTAGGGGCGGGGCAGGACGCTGCCCCGGGCAAGCGCTAGCGCGTCAGGC
>JANOUM010000483.1:0-5699 GCA_031416855.1 Rhodoferax sp.
CGCCGTTCTGCGTCCCCTTGGCTGGCCGAAATAGATGTCGCCTGTGAGTTCCCGGATGATCAGGATGTCCAGCCCGGCAATCAGTTCCGGCTTGAGGCTGGAGGCGCCAACCAATTGCTCGTAACAAATCGCCGGGCGAAAGTTTGCAAACAGTCCCAGATGCTTGCGCAGGCCCAGGATCGCCTGTTCGGGGCGCAGCGCGCGCTCGAGCTTGTCGTATTTCCAGTCGCCCACCGCGCCGAAAAGCACGGCGTCCGCCTGCTGCGCAAGTTTGAGCGTCGTTTCCGGGAGCGGATGGCCGAACGCCTCGAACGCGGCGCCGCCAACCAGAGCCGTTTCCGTCTCCAGGCGCAGGTTCAGTACGCCCAGAACCCTGACCGCTTGCGCGACGATTTCCGTTCCGATGCCGTCACCGGGCAATACAGCTATTTTCATGGTCTTCAGAGGTCGTGTTGTCGAAGATCGCATCGACGGTCTTGTGGATTCCTAGCGGCCGGTTTGGCGTTCCTTCATCATGGCTGCTTATCTTGGGCCGCATCGGCTTCTTCCCAGTCTTTCACCAGGGCAACGAAGCGCTGGTGGCTTTCGCCAACGCGGTACACAGGTAGGTGAACGCGCGGTTGTCGCCTGCGCCCCGAGGCACAGTTCGCGATTGGAAGCGGAGGCAGCGGGACTTGTCATGACGGCGCGCAATGCTCGATGATCCATGCATGAGCGATGCAATTGCAATCGACAACAAATCAGTCGCAGCCAATGATTTGAAAACCGTCATGACGGTTCCTGAAGTCGAAGTGAGTTGGCCAGCCAAGGCTTTTCAGACAGTCGCTTCACCTCAAAAGCACGGATCTTGTCGGACTGGCGCAAGGTCAGCCCGATGTCGTCAAAACCGTTGAGCAGGCAGTATTTGCGGAACGGCTGGACCTCGAACGCCAGTTCCTCGCCCTGCGGCTTGATGATGACCTGACGCCCCAGGTCGATCGTCAGCGCATAACCAGGAAAGGCGTGGACTTCATCAAACAGCTGACTGACCAGCGTGTCGGCCAATGTGATCGGCAGCAGTCCGTTCTTGAAGCTGTTGTTGAAAAAGATGTCGGCGTAACTTGGCGCGATGATTGCGCGAAAGCCGTACTGATCCAACGCCCATGGCGCATGCTCGCGCGACGACCCGCAGCCGAAATTCTTGCGCGCAATCAGGATCGACGCGCCGGCGTAACGGGCTTGGTTCAGAACGAAATCGGGATTGGGCCTGCGGCTGTGCGGGTCCTGCCCCGGAAAGCCGGCGTCGAGATAACGCCATTCGTCAAACAGGTTCTGTCCAAAGCCGGTCTTGCGGATCGACTTCAGGAACTGCTTGGGGATGATGGCGTCGGTGTCGACGTTCTCCCGGTCCATTGGCGCAACCACGCCCTTGACTACAGTAAATTTTTGCATCACACCTTCCATGCTGCGACTTCCAATCGATCTTCGGCCGGCTTGGGTTGCCGATCCGCCGTGGGAACCTTCAGACAAATCGCCGCACGTCGACGAAATGGCCATGGATGGCCGCCGCCGCCGCCATCGCCGGGCTCACCAGGTGCGTCCGGCCCCCGGCACCTTGCCGGCCCTCGAAATTCCGGGTACTGGTCGACGCGCAACGCTCCCCTGGCTCCAACCGATCGGCGTTCATTGCCAAGCACATCGAACAACCGGGTTCGCGCCATTCGAAACCAGCGGCGAGGAAAATTTCATGCAGCCCTTCGCGCTCGGCCTGTTGCTTGACCAGCCCTGAGCCAGGCACGACCAGCGCAAGCTTGATGTTGCCAGCGACCTTGCGTCCGAGCTTCTTGACCAGCGCCGCAGCGTCACGCATGTCCTCGATGCGGCTGTTGGTGCACGACCCGATGAACACCTTGTCGACGTAGATGTCATCCATGGCCTTGCCAGGCGTCAGACCCATGTAGGTAAGCGCCCGCTCAATCGCGCCGCGCGCATTGGCATCTTTTTCCTGGTCGGGGTCGGGTACCCGTCCATCGATACCCAGAACCATTTCTGGCGACGTGCCCCAGGTCACCTGGGGCACGATCCGGGACGCATCCAGGTCGACTGTGGCGTCGAACATGGCGTCTGGATCCGAGTGCAGCGTCCTCCAGTAGGTCACTGCCTGGTCCCATTCGACGCCGAACGGCGCCAGTGGCCGCCCTTTGACGTAGTCGATAGTTTTCTGATCAACAGCAACCAACCCGGCCCGCGCGCCGGCCTCGATGGCCATGTTGCAGACCGTCATGCGGCCTTCCATGCTCAGCGCCCGGATTGCCGAACCTGCGAATTCGATTGTGTAGCCCGTTCCGCCGGCGGTGCCGACCTTGCCGATGATGGCCAGTACGATGTCTTTGGCGCCACAACCGGGCGCCAGCATGCCCTCGACCCGCACCAGCAGGTTTTTCGCCTTTCTGGCCAGCAAAGTCTGTGTTGCCATGACGTGTTCGACCTCACTGGTGCCGATTCCGTGCGCGAGTGCACCGAAGGCGCCGTGGGTTGATGTATGCGAATCCCCGCACACCACCGTCATTCCTGGCAGCGTCGCCCCGATTTCCGGACCGATGACGTGCACGATCCCTTGCCGCTTGGACAGGAAAGGGAAATACGCCGCCGCGCCGTACTGGCTGATGTTGGCGTCCAGGGTTGTGATCTGCTCCCTGCTCACGGGATCGGTGATACCGTCATAACCGAGTTCCCACCCGGTGGTGGGGGTGTTGTGATCGGCCGTGGCCACGATGGAATTGACGCGCCAAACCTTGCGACCGGCCTGGCGAAGCCCCTCAAAAGCCTGGGGGCTGGTGACCTCATGCACTAGGTGCCGATCAATATACAGCACTGCCGTGCCGTCCTCTTCCGTGTGGATGACGTGTTCGTCCCAGATCTTGTCGTAAAGCGTGCGGCTCATGGTGCTAGTTCCTTGCGAGACCCGATTTTATGCCGGGCAGGTGATCCCACTGAGGCGGGGCGTTGCGGCCCCGATCTGGAACGCAGGGTGTGCGCGCCTAGCGATTTTCGATGGACAGCACTTCGCGCTGGACCGACCCGGTGTACAACTGCCGTGGGCGCCCGATCTTGTATTCGGCATCACCAATCATCTCGTTCAATTGAGCGATCCAGCCGACCGTCCTGGCGAGCGCAAAGATAGCGGTGAAAAGCGATGTGGGAATGCCGATGGCGCGCTGGACGATGCCAGAATAGAAGTCGACGTTGGGATACAGCTTGCGCTGCACGAAGTAGTCGTCTTCGAGGGCGATTTTTTCCAGGGCCATCGCCAGCTTGAACAGGGGATCATTTTCCAGCCCCAAGGAGGTCAGGACTTCGCGGCAAGTCTCCTGCATCAGCTTGGCGCGCGGATCGTAGTTTTTATAAACGCGGTGGCCAAACCCCATTAGTTTGATGCCGGAGTTTTTGTCCTTGACCTGGTTCATGAATTCACCAACCTTGCTGATACCACCCATGCGCTGGATGTCGGTCAACATGTTCAGGCACGCTTCGTTGGCGCCCCCATGCGCCGGGCCCCACAGGCAGGCGACACCTGCGGCAATCGCGGCGAACGGGTTGGTACCGGAACTGCCACACAAACGGACCGTCGACGTGGATGCATTTTGCTCGTGGTCGGCATGCAGGATGAAGATGCGGTCAAGTGCGCGCTCGATGACCGGGTTGACATCGTAGGGCTCACACGGGGTGGCGAACATCATGTGCAGGAAGTTGCCTGCATAACTGAGGTTGTTTCGCGGATACATGTAGGGCTGACCGGCGCTGTACTTGTAGGCCATGGCCACCAGCGTCGGCATCTTTGCGATCAGGCGGATCGCCGAGATCTCCCGATGCTCCGGGTTATTGATGTCGGTGCTGTCATGGTAGAACGCCGACAGCGCGCCGACCAGCCCTGTCATGATCGCCATTGGATGCGCATCGCGGCGGAACCCGCGCAGGAAGAACTGCATCTGTTCGTTGACCATCGTGTGGTTGGTCACGCGCTTGGTGAAACTTGCCTTGGCTTCCGCATTGGGCAGATTGCCGTACAGCAGCAGGTGGCAGGTTTCCAGAAAATCGCAGTTGGTCGCCAACTGCTCGATCGGATAGCCGCGGTACAGCAACTCGCCCTTGTCCCCGTCGATGTAGGTGATGGTGGATTGGCAGGACGCGGTCGAGAGGAAGCCCGGGTCATAGGTGAACATGCCGGTCTGCGCGTACAGCTTGCGGATATCGATCACGTCTGGCCCGACGCTGCCGCCGTACACCGGCAGTTCGATATTCGGCGTGCCATTGGTGAATGACAGCGTTGCCTTGTTGTTAGCTAGTTTCATGTTCGCCCTTTCAGCGGTGTTCTCTTAACATACCCAATACTTCGACAATGTCGTCACGGTCCAGGCCGGCATCAACCTGACCCGGTGTCTTCTTGCCCAGATGGAGGTCAAGCAAATCATTGTCACTCAACTCCATCAACGCTTCGAGGCCATGCGCTTGCCGTATGGTCAATGCCCCCGCATATCGCAACAAGAACCGTTCCACAAACAGGTCATTCTCCAGCATGCCCCGACGGCAGCGCCAACGCAAGCGGCTGAGTGACCTTTCGTCCAGCAGTTGGTCGGGACCAGCCTCGCCTGCGGTCATGTCGTGACCCCGATCAAACGGTTCGAAGGACCATCATTTCCTTGATTTTCCCAATCGCGCGGGTGGGATTCAGCCCCTTGGGGCAAACATCCACGCAGTTCATGATGGTGTGGCAGCGGAACAGACGGTAGGGGTCTTCCAGGTTGTCAAGGCGCTCACCGGTGGCTTCGTCACGGCTGTCTGCGATGAAGCGGTAGGCTTGCAGCAGCCCGGCCGGGCCGACAAACTTGTCGGGGTTCCACCAGAAACTGGGGCAGCTGGTCGAGCAACTGGCGCACAGGATGCATTCGTACAGTCCGTTGAGTTCCTCGCGTTCCTGCGGGCTTTGCAGGCGCTCCTTTTCGGGTGGCACGTTGTCGTTGACCAGGTAGGGCTTGATAGAGTTGTACTGCTTGAAGAACTGGGTCATGTCGACAATGAGATCGCGGATCACCGGCAGGCCGGGCAGCGGCTTGAGTACGATCGGGCCGGGCAGCGTGTTCATGTTCGTAAGGCAGGCCAGGCCGTTCTTGCCATTGATGTTCATAGCGTCAGAACCGCATACACCTTCGCGGCAGGAGCGACGGAACGAAATGCCGGGATCGACCGATTTGAGCTTCATGAGGGCGTCGAGCAACATGCGCTCTGAGCCGTCCAACTCCACCTCGATCGTCTGCATATAGGGCTTGGCGTCCTTGTCCGGGTCGTAACGGTAGATCTGGAAAGTGCGTTTTGTCATGGGTCAATCACTCCGGTCTGTACAGCAGATGTTGAAAGTTCGGTGGCCCGATTCGAGGGGCCACCTTGCGCGCGAATCAGAAGGTACGCACCTTCATGGGCACCGAAGCCACCGTCAGCGGCTTCATCTGCACCGGCTTGTAGCTCAGGCGGTTGCCGTCGCTGTACCACAGCGTGTGCTTGTGCCATTCGGCATCGTTGCGTCCGTTCGGGTGCTCCGGCGTGTCGCCGTAGTCGTCGACCGTGTGGGCGCCGCGGCTTTCGTGCCTGGCTGCAGCGGAAACGATCGTGGCCTGCGCCGCCTCGATCAGGTTCTCCACCTCGAGGGCCTCGATGCGCGCGGT
>JANOUM010000484.1:0-10878 GCA_031416855.1 Rhodoferax sp.
TCGCCGTTGCGCATGTCGGTGACGAACAGGCGGTCGATCTTCAGCGCGTGGATGGGCAGGCGGTGCAGGTAGCCCAGCGACGAATAGCCGGTGCCGTAATCGTCGATGCAGATGCTGACGCCGAGTGCGGCGATGCGGTCGAGTCGCTCGGCGACTTGTTCTGGATCATGCATCAGTGCGGTCTCGGTGATTTCCACTTCCAGCGCGCCCGCTTCGATTCGGTACTGGTGCAGCAGGCGACGGATGGTCAGCAGGCAGCGGTCGTCCATCAGGTTGCGCGCCGACAGGTTCACCGAAATGCTGCTCGACAGGCCGGCATCGCGCCAGGCGCGCAGTTGGATCACGGCCATTTCAAGGATCAGGTCGGTAAGCGGGTGGATGGTCTCGCTCAACTCGGCCTGGGCCAGGAAACTGTCGGGCATCAGCAGGCCCAGGCGCGGGTGGTTCCAGCGCACCAGCGCCTCGAACCCCACCTGTCGGCCACGCTTGAGGTCAAGCTTGGGCTGGTAGTGCAGGCACAACTGGCGCAGCCGGATCGCCTCGTTGAGGTCGGCGATGATGCTCAGGCGTTCCGGCGAATTCTGGTCCAGCGAGCGATCGTAGATGGCAACGCCGCCGCCCTTGCGCTTGGCTTCGTACATCGCGACATCGGCGGTGCGCAGCAACGAGTTGCTGTCTTCGCCGTCGCCGGGATGGAAGGCGATGCCGATGCTGGCGTCAACCAGCAGTTGCATCGAATCGACCATGAAGGGCCGCCGCAACGCGTCCAGCAGGCGTTGCGCGGTGGTTCGTGCCAGGGACGGGTCGCCGGCATTGGGCAGCAGCAGGGCGAATTCGTCGCCGCCGAGGCGACACAGCATCGCGGTCTCGCCCGCCAGTACTTCCTGCAGGCGCGGACCGACCTGCTGCAGCAGCAGGTCGCCGACATGGTGGCCGAGCGTGTCGTTGATTTCCTTGAAGCGGTCGAGGTCGAGCAGCAACAGCGCGCCGCCGGTGTTCGACTCGCCGCGCGCGGCCAGCATGCGTTCGAACTCGCGGTGCAGGAACATGCGATTTGGCAGGCCGGTCAGGCTGTCGTGGTGGGCGAGGTACTCCAGGCCGTCCACGTGCCGCGCGCTGGCCAGCGCGGAGGCGACGGTGTTGCCGATCGCGACGAAGGATTCGAGTTCGATGTCGCCGAAGCTGCGCGGCGCGTCATACAGCAGCGAGATGCTGCCCAAGGGTACGTCGCGATAGAGCAGTCCGATGACTACGCCGGCCCGGATGCCGGCTTCGGCCAGTACGGCCGCCGGAATGTCGGCGTCGACCTCGGCGCCGGCGCCGGCGTTGGCGCCAGTATCAGTCGCTTCGCAGTTGGCGCTGACGTAGATGCGTTGCCCGACCAGGGCGCGGGCATGCAAGGCCTGTGCGAGTGGCCCGGCTGCGCCGAGGGTAAAGGCATCGCTGGCGCCATCGCTGGCTGCCACTTGCAGCCCGCGCCCGTCCATTTCCTGCAGGCAAATGACGACCTGCGGCGTGGGCGTCAGGCCGCGCAGGGCTTCGAGGGTAATGGCAAGGATCTCTTCTATCTCGAGCGCGCCGTGCAACTGGGTGGACAGGCTGTTGATGCGGCGCAGGCTGTCATTGCGTTCCATCAGCGTGCGCCGCGACAGCGCCAGTTCCGCCTCTGCGCGCTTGCGTTCGCTGGTGTCGCGCACGGTCGCCAGCAGGTGTGGTTCGCCGGTGATCTCCACCACGTTCAGGGTGACTTCCGCATCGAAGGGCGTGCCGTCGTAACGGCAGTGCAGCCATTCGAAGTGCTGGGTCTCGCCTTCGAAGGCGGCGCCGATCTTTTCCAGCGCCTTGTCCTGCGACGGCCGGCCGTCGGGCTGGAACTCGGGCGAGTAGCGATACGGCGGTTGGCCGATGATCTGCTCGCGCGTGCAGCCGAACATCTGCAGGGTGGCGGGGTTGCAGTTGACGAACTGTTCGCCGCGCATCAGGAAGATGCTGTCGCCGGTCCCTTCGAACAAGGTGAAATAGACGCTGCTGTCTACAGCGGTGCCGATGGGGCCCGGTTTCGCTTCGTTTGGCATGCCCTGGAAAAGTTTTCTGCGACTGAACTTCTTTATGCCTTTTTGCTGCCATTACGGCAATGTGCACATGGCCTTCACGCGAGGGCCAGAGTGGTGCACTAGCCTAGGAATTGCACCAAAAAAGTGCGTTGCCGGGTTGGTCACCGGAATAAACGATATATGACTCAATAGCTTGCAGACATATAGAGTTGGCACGGCGATTGCTATCAGCTGGGTGTCCCCAACCCTGCCGGAGCTGCCCCATGTCCTACGAACACGTCACTAAGCTGGTCAAAGACAACGCGGTCGAGTTCGTCGACCTGCGCTTCACCGACATGCGCGGCGTGCAGCACCACATGACGTTCCCGAAGTCGATCGTCGAGCCGGGCCTGTTCGAGGACGGCAAGATGTTCGACGGCTCCTCGATCAGCGGCTGGCGCGGCATCCACCAGTCCGACATGGTGCTGCTGCCGGACCCGTCGACCGGGTTCCTCGACCCGTTCACCGCCGACCCGACGCTGGTGTTGACCTGCGACGTGCTCGACCCGACCACCATGCAGGCCTACAACCGCGACCCGCGCGGCATCGCGCGCCGCGCCGAGGCCGAACTGAAAGCCAGTGGCATCGCCGACCAGGCCTACTTCGGCCCGGAGCCGGAATTCTTCATCTTCGATGCGGTCCGCTATGCCAATGAAATGGGTAACACCTTCTTCGAAATCGATTCCGAGGAAGCGCACTGGAATTCCAAGAAGAAATACGAAGGCGGCAACACCGGCTATCGCCCGGGCCTGAAGGGTGGTTACTTCCCCGTCGCGCCGGTCGATTCGCTGCACGACATCCGCGCCGAGATGTGCAAGGAACTGATGGCTGCGGGGCAGGAAGTGGAAGTGCACCACCACGAAGTGGCGAATGCGGGCCAGTGCGAGATCGGCACCAAGTTCAACACCCTGGTGCAGAAGTCCGACGAGTTGCTGATGATGAAGTACATCATCAAGAACGTGGCGCACCGCAACGGCAAGACCGCCACCTTCATGCCCAAGCCGCGGGTCGGCGACAACGGCAGCGGCATGCATGTGCACCAGTCGCTGGCCAAGGGCGGCGTCAACCTGTTCAGCGGTGACGGCTACGGCGGTCTGTCGCAGATGGCGCTGTGGTATATCGGCGGCATCTTCAAGCACGCGCGCGCCATCAATGCCTTCGCCAACTCCACCACCAACAGCTACAAGCGCCTGGTGCCGGGTTTCGAAGCGCCGGTGATGCTGGCTTATTCGGCGCGCAACCGTTCCGCGTCCTGCCGCATTCCGTACGTCGCCAATCCCAAGGGCCGCCGCATCGAGATCCGCTTCCCGGACCCGATGAACTCCGGTTACCTGATCTTTTCCGCGCTGATGATGGCGGGCCTGGACGGCATCAAGAACCAGATCGACCCGGGCGCGCCGAGCGACAAGGACCTGTACGACCTGCCGCCGGAAGAAGAGAAGAACATCCCGACCGTCTGCCATTCGCTCGACCAGGCGCTTGATGCGCTTGATGCGGATCGCGAGTTCCTCAAGGCCGGCGGCGTGTTCTCGGATGATTTCATCGACAGCTATATCGCGCTGAAGATGGGCGAGGTGACCAAGTTCCGCGCGGCCACGCATCCGCTCGAATACGCGATGTACTACGCTATCTGAGTTTGGTCAAAGTCAGCAACACAAAACGGCCCGGGAAACCGGGCCGTTTTGTGTTTTCCGCGGCGCCGCAGCGGCCTGCGCCTGGGCGCGGGTGCGCGCGCATTGCAATCTGCGATGCGCTGCTCAGTACCCGGCGCGGTGCCAGGCGGAAGGAGCTTGCGGCCCCGGCGAACTGTGTCAAAGTGAAGCGGGGCAAGGCAAGGGGCTTCGGGAATGGCTGGACCTCTCAAGACCGAAGACCATCCGTCAGAGGGCGAGGTTCGCGCGCGGGCCATCGTCAGCTCCGCGCTGGACGCAATCGTTGCCATTGATCGCAACAACCGCATCACCGAGTTCAATCCCGCCGCCGAGCGAGTCTTTGGTTGGGTGCGCGCCGATGTCATCGGTCGCGATGTGGGCGAGGTCCTTATTCCTGAAGAATTTCGCGAGCGCCACGGCCGCGGATTGGCCCACCACCTGGCCACGGGCGAAGTTACCGTGCTCGATCGGCGAATCGAGCTGATTGCTCTGCGCGCTGACGGTAGCCGGATTCCCATCGAGCTGACCGTCACCCGCTATGGCACGCCGCAAGAACCCATTTTCATCGCATTCATCCGCGACATCAGCGAGCAGAAGCTGCTGTCGGCCAAGTTGGAAATGCAGACCGTACGCTTGACCGCGATCGTGGAGGCTCAACAGGTCTTGGCCGCCAGTGATGCTGACCCAGAGCAGCTGCTTGATCGCGTAGCGACATTGGCTCAGAAAGTGCTGGCAGCTGATGGTGCGGTGCTGGAACTGCTTGAAGGCGATTGCTTGGTGTATCGGGCGGTGTCCGGCGCAGCGGCCGGACAACTGGGTCGCCGCCTGGGTCTGGATTCCAGCTTGTCGGGGCAAGCCCTGACCGAGGATCGCGCACTTTGGTGCGCTGATTGCGAAATGGACAGCCGTGTGGATGCCATCGCCTGTCGCGAGGTCGGAGTGCGGTCAATGGCCGTCGCAGTGTTGCGCGCGGCTGGCCGGCCGATTGGCATCGTCAAGGCCTTGTCGGGGCAGCCCAACCGATTTACTGAATCGGACGCGCATGTCCTGGAATTGTTCGCCGCCTCGCTCGGCGCGGTACTGCATCGCAAGCGCGCGGAAATCGACCGGTTGCAGATCGCCCAGGCGCAAGCGGCCATCGTCGCGATCCAGCAGGAAGTTGCGTCGTCCGGCGAAGGCTTGCAATCGCTGATGGAGCTGCTTGCTTCCCGGGCTCAAGCCCTTAGCTCCGCCACGGGCGCGGTGGTGGAGTGGATCGAGGGCGACGAGATGGTCTACAAGGCAGCCTCGGGTTCGCTGGCAGGACAGACGGGAATGCGGCTCGCGCGCGAGGGAAGCTTGTCCGGGCTAAGCGTAAAGCAGGGCCAGGTGCTGATTTGCGATGACAGCGAACTCGATGAGCGGGTTGATCGCATTGCCTGCCGACGCACCGGCGCACGGTCCATGGTGGTTGCGCCACTGCGCGCGGCGGATTCCATCATCGGTGTCTTGAAGGTGGTTTCGGGGCGGCCTGCCGCGTTCTCGCAACCCGATGTGCACAACCTCCAGATTCTGGTCGAAACACTCGGCCAGGTAATTCATCGCCATCGCGCCGCGGAAGCGCTCAGGCAGTCGGAGGAGCAGTACCGCATCGTCTTCAACGACAATCCGCTGCCTATGTGGGTGTTCGACAGCCAGACGCTTGCATTCCTCGCTGTCAACGCAGCAGCCGTCGAGCACTACGGCTATTCCCGACAAGAGTTCCTGGCGATGGGTATCCGCGATATCCGACCGGAATCAACCCTGGCATCTCTTGACCATCAGCTTCTGGACCTGCCCTTGCGCAGGACAGTGCCGACTTTGTGGCAGCACCGCCGAAAAGACGGCGACGTGATCGATGTGGAAATCACCTCGGATGCCATCGTCTTCGACGGGCGTGCCGCGCGAATCGTGCTGGCTCATGACGTAACCTTGCGCCGGCGGGCGGAAGCAGGCCAGGCCCGGGCCAATCGCGCGTTGCAGATGCTCAGCGCCTGCAACGCGGCCATGATTCGCATCCAAGACGAAAAAAGCCTGCTTGCAGAGATTTGCCGAATCGTCTTTGACCTGGGTGGTTATGCTCTTGCCGGCGTCGGCTACGTGGAGCACGACGCGGATAAAAGCCTGAAGCCCATGGCCATGGCCGGTGTGCATCCAGAGCATGTCGGTATGATGCGGCTTTCCTGGGCAGAAGACAGCAGCCATGGGCGTGGTCCGGCTGGCATGGCGGTACGAACCGGCAGGGCTGTGGTCGTGCCGGACCTTCGTGACAGCACCCTGGAATTTCCGTGGCGACAAAGGGCGATCGAGCTCGGATACCTGAGCGCGATCGCGTTGCCATTGCGATGCGATGAGGAAACCCTGGGCTTTATCGGGCTGTTCTCGGATCGCGCCAGCAACGTTTCCAGTGACGAACTGGGTTTGCTGCAGGAGCTTGCTGACAACGTTGCCTTTGCCATCATTGCCTTGCGCGCGGAGAATGATCGAAAACGCATCCAGACAGAGTTGGCGTACCGGGCGGGCCACGATGCGATCACCGGTCTGGATCTGTATTCTGTGCTGCAACCCCGACTCGAAAAGATGATTTCAACGCAAGACAGCGCGGCTTCGGTGCTGCTACTTGACCTGGATGGATTCCAGGGTATCAACGAATCCATCGGCCATGAACGAGCCGACCGCGTGTTGCGCCTCGTAGCCGAACGACTGCAGACGAGGGCCAGCGAATCCGTTGCAATCTCCCATCTGGCGGGTGATGAATTCGTCATCGCGGTCTCCGGACGTGGTCACTCTTCGGTGCTTGCCCTCGCCGAGGCGATGCGTGCTGACGTCGCGCGGCCGATTGAAGACGGCGGTTACCAATTGATCCTCACTGCGACGGTCGGCGTGAGTCACGCCGGGTCGCACGGATCAACGTCCACCGAACTGTTGCGCCGCGCGCAAGCGGCCAAGGAACGGGGCAAGTCCCTTGGCCGCGACTGTGTGTCGGTGTTCCTGACCGAGCAGATGCAGGACATCGAAGATCGCATGACACTGGGAGGCCGGCTTCGTTCGGCCGCGCGCGCAGGCGAATTGCAATTGCATTACCAGCCCCAGTACGGCGCGGGCACTGGTGAACTGATCGGCTTCGAGGCCCTGTTGCGCTGGGACAGCCCAGGACTTGGCCCGGTGTCGCCCGCCCGCTTCATTCCGGTTGCGGAGGGCCTGGGCTTGATGCCGGAGATCGGCGCGTGGGTGATTCGCGAAGCATGCCGACAAGCCCGGCTTTGGCTTGACGCAGGCCACGAAGGATTCGTGATTGCCGTCAATGTGTCGGCCCAGCAGTTGCAGCGACCCGGGCTTGTCCAGGTCGTTACCCAGGCGTTGGCCGAGTTCAGTATCCCGGCCCGGACGCTGGACATCGAACTGACGGAAAGCTCGCTGATGGAAAACGTCGCGCGCGTCCAGGGCACCCTTTCTGAACTGAAGGATCTCGGCGTGATGTTGTCATTGGACGATTTCGGCACCGGCTATTCGAGTCTTGCCTACCTGAAGAATTTTTCACTCGACAAGCTCAAGATCGACCAGAGCTTTGTCCGCGGATTGCCCGGGAATGCCGATGATGCGGCCATCGCGCGCGCCATTGTCTCCATTGGCCATCAGTTGCGTTTGCTGGTGGCCGCCGAGGGCGTCGAAACCCGCGAGCAGGCCGAGTTCCTTCGTGAGATTGGCTGTGATGAGTTGCAAGGCTACTTGTTTGGTCGCCCCAGCGCGGCGGAGACCGCGGCGTCTGCATTCCCTTCACGCTGAACCAAGCGTTTGCTTCAGAATGATTTGTTCGCGTTCAGGCCCAGCACCCAATTGCGCCCCGGAGCTGGCTCGAAGTAACGACCATTGCTGTCGTTGACGATGACCGAGCCGATGAGCTCGCGATCGAAAACGTTGTTGATGCGAAGGAAGCCGCGCCACTCCAAGCCAGCCAAAGTGATGCGTTTTTCGACGGCGACATCGAACGTGGCATAAGCAGGCGCGACCGCGGTGTTGGCGTCGTTGGCGAAGACGCGATCGACGAAACGACCTTCCGCGATCAGGTCGAGATCGGCGTCCGGGCTGAAGCGCAGTTCGGCCCAGGCGCTGTTGCGCGACAGGCCGGGGATGTCCTTGCCGCTGACATAGTGCGCATCCAGCCAGGTGTAGGCGGTGGCGACGTGCCAGCGATCCGACAGCGCGTTCGAATACGAAAACTCGGCGCCGCGTCGTTGCGATAGGCCGGCATTGCCGTAGCTGCTGCGACCGCCCTGGTTGGATACGACGACCAGTTCGTCGCGGGTTCGGGTTTCGAACATGGCGGCCGACATCTCGCGGCCGTCCTGCCGGGCCCGAAATCCGAATTCGACATTGTCGCTGCGTGCCGCGCGCAGCCTGGCGTTCAGTCCACTCAGCCCGTCGTTGCGATAGGCGAGTTCAGCAAACGTGGGAGTCTCGAAGCCGCCACCCGCGTTGGCGTAAACACTGAAGGTCGGCGTGACACGAAACAGCACGCCGGCAACCGGCGCGGTCTTTCGGTATTGCAGCGCGCCGCTGTCATCGGGGTTGAGCGCGGTGATGTAGGCGTCGCGCGACTCGAAGCGCACGCGGCTGTTGCGCAGGCCGGCATTCAAGCGCCAGCGACTGGTTGGTTGCCAATCAACTTGCACGTACGTGGCCTGCCCCGCAACGCGATTGTCCTCGTCACGCCGCAGTGCGCCAACCACGCCCAGCATAGGACCGATAAAGTTTTCGAAACCCAGGCGATGCTCGGCCGATTCTTCGTATTCAATGCCCGCAGTGAGCGAAACCGGTTGTCCGGCCACATCGCTTGCCCAGCGCCAGCGTGCATCGATACCGTGGTAACCCCGATCCAGGTCGATGGCGCCACCGCCGTTGAGCGCGCTGCCGGTTTGCGCGGCGCGCGGCACAGACAGCATCTGTTGCGTCTGCCGGCGGCCTGCGTAAGCCGTGATGGAGGCTGTCGACGTCGCCGTCGCGTCGTAGTCCAGGTGCGCGCCGACTTGTTGTTGCGCAACGGATTTGCGCGTGTTGAAGGTGAGGGCGCCCGGCGCGGCGGCGCGTCGGTCGCCGGCGAGTTCTGCGGCGTTCAAACCCTGCGGATCGTCGGCTTGCAGGTCCAGCGTGTTTGCTTGCATCGTGAAACGCATGGCTTCGCCGACGATCCCCTTCACCGTTACCTGGCCATTCGTGCGTTGCGCGGCGCTGTGGCGGCGATAACCGTCAATCGTCAAATGCGACACGCTCGCAGCCAGGCTGCCGACGCCATCGCTGCCCCAGCGCGTGCGCCACCGTGCCGCGCCGCGCTGCATGCCGTGGCTGCCTGCATTCCATTCGAACCCCAACTCCGGATCCACCGGCGCATCGGCCGAATAAAGCGCGATGACGCCGCCCGATGAATTGCCGTACAGCGCGGAAAACGGGCCGCGCAGAATTTCAATTCGCCCTGCGGAATCGAGCGCGAAATGCGATACCTGGCCCTGGCCGTCGGGCATGGTGGCCGGGATGCCGTCGCTGTAGAGGCGCAGCCCCCGCACGCCAAAGGCGGCTCGCGCCCCGAAGCCGCGCGAACTCATCTGCAGGTCCTGCGAGTAGTTGTTGCGGCTGTTGACCACCAACCCCGGCACCTGCACCAGGGCCTCGGACAAATTCACCATCGGCCCGGCAGCCCGCAGGGCGTCGGCGTTGATGGCGGTGATGGCAAAGGGCAGGTCCAGCACCCGTTGGGCGGTTGGCGAGCCGGTGACCACCACCGCCGGCGGGGCCTGGGCCAGGGCCAGGGGAGCGGCCAGGGCCAGGCAGGCGGCCAGCGCGCAAGGGGTCGGATGCAGGGGCAGGAGAGTCATCGGGATTCAGGGCTGTTGTCGAGGGACTGCCACCGGTCGGATCACCGGATATTGACAGCGCGCACTGCATGACACCCTTTCGGCACCAGACTTCCTAGCCCACGTTTTCCCGGGCGATGCTTCATTTCGGATCATTCTCCTCCGGCGCTTTTGGTATCGTGCACTGACAGGGACACTCAAAAAACATGAAAACATCAGGCTTGAACACCACGGGCATCCACGCGCCATGACCCGGGTCTACCTTGTGGACGACCAATTGCTGCTGCGCGACGGCTTGCACGCGCTGCTGGAAACCGCGGGTCACCAGGTGGTGGGGGAAAGCAGCGATCCCACCGAGGCCGTTGTCGAGGCACAACGCCAGCAGGCCCAGGTGATGTTGCTGGACCTGGGGCTGGGTGAGCGCTCGGGCTTCGAAGTGTTGCAGGAGCTCAAACGCCGCGAGTCCCCCGTCAAGGCAGTGGTCTTGACGATGTCGGCCCAGCCACGCCATGTGGCCGAGGCCGTGCGTCTGGGGGCCGCAGGCTATGTGCTCAAGGATGCCGGCGCGGTCGAGCTGCTGCAGGCCATCGACGCGGTGGCTGCCGGCCGCCGCTTTTTCGGCCCGCAGGTGGCGGACCTGGCGCTTCAGGCGCTGACCAACGACGCCCCGGCCGACCCGTTCGCGATCCTCTCGCCGCGTGAGCGGCAGATCGTCACGATGGTGGTCAACGGCCTGAGCAGCGTGGCCATCGGCGGCCAGTTGCACCTGTCGCCCAAGACCGTGGACACCTACCGCAGCCGCATCATGGCCAAGCTGGGGGTGACCGGCGTCACCTCGCTGGTGCGCCTGGCGGTGCGCGAGGGCCTGGTCGAGAAATAAGGCAGCGTCGGCGCAGGCCTGGGCATCGGCAGCGCAGCGTGGGCGATCAGACCGCGCAGCTGCGGAAGCCGACAAAGGCCTCGTCAGATACAGCCGGCACAAAGCGGCGCGCCTGCAGATGGCGCAGGCGGGCACTGCCCCAGGCCGACGCGCCGCGCAGCACCCGCAAAGGCTCGCCAGGGCCACCAGGCAGGGGATAGAAGCCCGGGTCGTGCACCGCCAGGCCCGGCGGCGGCGCATCGGCCCCGGCTGCCGGATAAGCCCGCGCCGTGCCGGCCACCCATTCCAGCACCTCACCCCAGGCAAAACCCCGTGCCGACGCGGTGTTGGCGGCCAGCAGCCATTCAGCTTCGGTGGGCAGGCGCCGGCCAGCCCAGCGGCACCAG
>JANOUM010000485.1:0-1782 GCA_031416855.1 Rhodoferax sp.
GCCCTTGTCGGCTACCGCCCACCAGATGTTCATGCAGGCGTCCAGCGCCGGCTTCGGGCGCGAGGACGACAGCGCGGTGATCAAGGTGTTTCCGGGCATTGCCTTGCCGGGCCGGCAGGAGGGCGCAGGCGATCCTTCGTAGGATCTGTCTGGCCTTCTTCCGTTCCCCTCAGCGTTGGACACACCATGCAAGAACCCGGGTCGATGCCGCTGCCGCCCCTGCATCCGGTGCTGACGGTGGCGGTGCATGCCGCGCAACGTGCCGGCGCGCTGATCCGCGCGGCTGCGGCCGACCCGACGGCGCTGCAGATCCGGGCCAAGCGACCGAATGACTTCGTCACGCAGGTCGACCTGGCCTGCGAGCGCGCCATCGCCGAGACGCTGCTGGCGGCTTTTCCGGACCACGCGGTGCGTGGCGAGGAATCGCAGCAGGTGCAAGGCAACGCCGCATCCGACCACGTGTGGATCGTCGATCCGCTCGATGGCACGAACAACTTCATCCATGGGTATCCAGCCTACAGTGTGAGCATCGCGTTGTCGGTGCGCGGCCGCATCGAGCAGGGCGTGGTGCTCGATGTCGCCCGCGGTGACGTGTTCCATGCCAGCCTGGGCTGCGGCGCGTACCGAAATCACCAGCGCATCGCGGTCAGCACCCGCGCCACCTTGCCCGAAGCGCTGGTGGGCACCAGTTGCCCCTACCAACCCGGGCCGGGGCTGGCGCGTTCAATGCAGATGCTGGCAGATATGATGGGTCAGGTGGCTGGCATACGCCGGTCGGGCTCTGCAGCGCTCGACCTGGCCTGGGTGGCGGCAGGCGGCTGCGACGGCTTTTTCGATCTGGGGCTGCAGGCCTGGGACGTCGCCGCCGGCAGCCTGCTGGTTACCGAGGCCGGTGGACGGGTGGGCAACTTCCAAGGCGGGCCGGACTTCCTGGAAGCGCAGGAGTGCATGGCGGGCAACCCGGTGCTGTTCGCCGCGCTCGGCGCGATGCTGGCACCCTATTCGCGGTCTGGCACGAAAGCGAAATGAAGGTACGCCGATGAGACTGCAATCCATGCTCATTCCGTCCTGAGTCCGAGGCCGGCGGCGCAGCGTCATCCGCAAGGGCCGGTTTCTGTAAGCGCCGCGCAGGCGCCGCCGGTGATCCTGGTGTCATCGGGGTGCCCTCGGGCGTGCCTATACTCACCGCATGTCATCGATCCAGCTCATCGGTATCTCCAAGGATTGGGGCGGCACCAAGGCACTGGATGCCGTGTCGCTCGCGATCGAGCCGGGCAGCTTCTGCGTGCTGCTGGGGCCCTCGGGATGCGGCAAGTCCACCACGCTGCGCATCATCGCCGGCCTGGAGAACGCCACGGCGGGCCAGGTCCTGGTGAACGGACGCGATGTGACCAATGCGCCGCCGGCGCAACGCGGCATCGCGATGGTGTTTCAGAACTACGCGCTGTTTCCGCACCTCAACGTGGCCGACAACATCACGTTCGGGCTGTCGGTGCGCAGGATGGAGGCAGCCGAACAAGCCCATCGCCTGCAGGAAGTCGCCGCCCTGCTGGGCCTGGATGCCCTGCTGGAGCGCAAACCCTCCCAGCTTTCCGGTGGCCAGCAACAACGCGTGGCGCTGGGACGGGCCCTGGTTGCGCGGGCCAAGGTCTGCCTGATGGACGAACCGCTGTCGAACCTGGACGCGCAACTGCGCCAGGAAATGCGCCATGAACTGCGCGAATTGCAGCAGCGCCTGGGCCTGACGGTGGTGTATGTCACCCATGACCAGACCGAAGCCAT
>JANOUM010000486.1:0-3973 GCA_031416855.1 Rhodoferax sp.
GGACAACGACAAAGGGTGGTTTCGAGAATCTTGTTAAGGCGAAGCGGATATTTGCGGCTGGCAACTCGTTGAGATACGTGCGCTATCTGGATGACTTTCCAGCCGTGAGAATTGGTAACCTGTGGGAAGACCTGGGAGGCACGTCAGATAAAGTCTATGTGGTTCAAACTTCGCAGGAGGTGGTTAAGCGCTGCCTGCTGATGACCACCGACCCCGGCGACCTCGTCCTCGACCCCACCTGCGGCAGCGGCACCACCGCTTACGTCGCCGAACAATGGGGCCGCCGCTGGATCACGTCCGACACCTCCCGCATCGCGCTGAACATCGCCAAGACGCGGCTGATGACCGCCACCTTCCCCTGGTACAGACTCACCGACGTGGCCGGGCAGGATATCCGCCACGGCTTTGTCTACAAGACCGTGCCGCACGTCACGCTCAAGAGTCTGGCCAACAACGAGCCGCCCGAGACCGAAACCCTGTTCGACCAGCCCGAACAGGACAAGAAAAAACTGCGCGTCGCCGGCCCGTTCACCGTCGAGACCCTGCAGAGTTTCGAGCCCCTCGCACCCGAGCAGATGCACGAGGCCAACACCTCGATGGACAACGTGCAGCGTTTCATCGACCGGGTGTTCGAGCACCTCAAGACGGCCGGCATCAAGAACGGCGCGAAGAACGAAACGGCCGTGTTCACCCGCGTGGACATCATCAACGACGAGGCCGGTGCGCTGCATGCCGAAGGCTGGTACGGTACGGCAGGCGGCGAGGCCAAGGCCTACCTGCACATCGGCCCGCAGTACGGCACCGTCAGCCGTGCGGCGGTCAATGCCGCGATCAAGGCCTGCCGCCAGCGCGCCGATGCCGACTGGCTGGTGCTGCTGGGTTTTGGTTTCGAGAGCGACGTGGACAACCGCAACGTGAGCATGAAGGTGGGCGGCTTCGAGGTCACCAAGGTGCGCATGCACGACGACCTGATGCAGGACGGCCTGATCAAGAAGGACAAGAAGGCCGCCAGTTTCGTCACCATCGGCGAGCCGGACATCGGTGTGATCCGCAGCGGTGCCACGGTGCAGGTCGAGATTCGCGGGCTGGACATCTACGACCCGGTCAAGGACGAGGTCAAGGGCCGCAGCGTGGCCGACATTTCGTACTGGATGGTGGACGACGCCTATGACGGCTCCAACTTCGTGCCCACGCAGGTGTTTTTCTGCGGCGGTGATGCGGACGAGTTCGACAAGTTCAAACGCGGCTTGAACAACCTGGCGGTGGCGTCGACCAAACGCAACGCCGAACGCACTCTGAAGATCGAACTGGACGACGAGGCCTTCGAGCGGGTCTATGGCTTCAAGTCGCACCCGATCGTGTCTGCCAAGGGTCAGAAGGTGGCGGTGCGGGTGGTCAGCCAGTTTGGCGAAGAATGCACCAAAGTCATCAACTTGTAGAGCAGGTCACCATGGCCAAGCAACGAACCAAGCCCAGCAGTGGAACCCAGGCCGGCAAGCGCGACGCGCTCAGGGTCTTTGTCGAGGGCCAAAGCGCGTCGGCGCTGGCGCAGCGCCTGTGGGCTTGGGCCGAAATGGACCACAACCTGATGGTGGACCTCCAGGCCTGGGCAGCCCAGTCGCAAGCCAACGGCGACCCAAAGGCGATGAAAGCGGCGATCACCGACCTGCTGGCATGCACCGAATATCTGGACTGGCTTTCGGTGGGGGACTACGCGCGTCGGGCAGAGAAAGTGCTGCCGCTTTTGAACAAGGTGTTGGCGGCCGACCCGGCACAGGCGCGCGCCTTGTGTGAACACGCCCTGCGCGAGCTGTACAAGGCCAGCGAGGGGGCGGATGACTCCGGTGGTGACATCGGCGGTGTGATGCAGGCTTTGATGGACCTGCTGCTGCGTAGCCTGCGGCGGGCGCCGCCCCCGGCGAGCTGGCTCGCGGATTGGTTTGCGCTGATGCAAGCCGACCCGTGGGGACTGTGGGACGAGAAAGCGGTGTTGAAGGTTGCCGGCAGCGCCTTGCGAGAGCAATACCAACGGCGCGCCGCAACGGACTGGCAGCATTGGGTGGCAACCCACTCGCCAGTACAGGCTGAGCGCGCGGCGACGCCAGGCATGGCCAGGAAGACGGGCCGAGCCTCCACGCTGGGCACCGATGTGTTGACGTCGCCACAACACGACCACGAACGCAGCCAACTGCGCCGTCGTTATCTGGATGTCCTCAAGAGCCAGGGCGACACCCAGGCCGTGGTGGACTTGATGCGCGCAAGCATGACGGGGGTGGCCGAGCACAGCGAGCTGGTGGCTTACTGCGAAACCCGCGGCAAGTTGCGGGATGCGCTCCATTTCGCGCAAGCGGCGTACAACCGGTATCCGAAAGACAGGCGCAGCGAGAACGACCTGCTGCGCTGTTATGAGCATGACGGCTGGGCTGACGAGGCTTTGGCCATACGCCGCCTCCAACTGGAACGCATGCCGACGGTTGACTATTACTTTGCAGCGCTCAAGGCGGCCCAGGCCGCTGGGCGCGATGCCGCGGCGTACCGTGATGAGCTGTTCGCCTGGGCCGAGCAGCGGGAGACTTCCAGGCCCGCCGCCGGCCGGGCGGTCGCTGGGACGCGCGGGGCGCCGGTTGCCACGGGTCGGCAGGTAGATACGCGCGTCGGATGGCTGCTGGCCGAGGCCAAACACGAAGAAGCCTTGGCCCTGGTGCAGCCGCCCAATCTGTGCCAGTCTGGAGTGTTGCGCGCCATCGCCGCGCAGTTGCCCAAGGCGCGCCACGCCGAAGCCGTGCCTTTGTTGTTACGGGTGTTCGAGCTGGCGATGCACCATGCGTCGACGCCGTACCAGGGCGAGCTGGACTTGGTGCGCGAGACGGCGTCGCGCATGCCGGCGCAGGAGCGTGCGCCATGGTTGGCGCGACTTCGCGCGGACTACAAGGCCAAGCGCAACTTCATCAGTGGCCTGGACGCGATTCAAGGCCCGGCATAATCCCGCCATACACGCCTTTGGTGTATAGACTGGATTGCCGTTGAACACCCGGACCAACATTGTTTTGGATGACGATCTGATTGCCCAGGCCATGCTGCGGGCAAATGTCACCACCAAGAAGGCAGCCGTGCAAGCGGCGCTCAAGGCCTATGTGCGCAAGCCGGATTACCCGGGTTTGCTTGCCTTGCGCGGCAAGGGCATGATCGTCCCGGACTACGATCCAAGGGGCCCTTGCGGCTTGACGCAGGTGGCGCTGCAGCGCCGAGGAAGGACGCCACTGGAGGACGCCCGTCCCACCCCAGCCGCACAGGCCGACAGCACTCGAAAGCCCGCCCGTAAGTCGGCAAAACCTGGGGGTTCGATGAAGCTTCCAAGCTCGCGCAAGCGGGTGCTTGGTGCGAGCGGCGCGGGACGAACACGCGTTGTTGTGGATGCCGCGTGATAGCCGATTCGTCCGCCTGGATCGAATTGCTGCGCGCAACAGGGTCACCAGAAGATGTGCGCATGCAACGTGCCTTGCGCGGTGCGGAGGCGATTCTGGTGCCGGAGGTGGTCTATCGCGAGGTGCTGCAAGGCGCCAGCAGTGTCGACAATTTCCTTGTATTGCAGGCAATACTCGACGACATGGCGCCCTGTGTGAGCGCCGACCCCCTGCAACTGGCACGCAATGCATCGCTGCTGTACGCCCGCTGCCGTTGGCAGGGGTTCACGGTGCGCCACTCCAACGACTGCCTGGTGGCGGCGTATGCAATCGAAGCAGGCGAACCTCTTTTGGCACGGGATCGTGATTTTCAGCAGATAGCCAGGATCGAACCGACACTGAAATTGATCCCATGACACCTCCGCAAGCCATGTCCACTCCAGCACGCGCCCTCCACACCACCTCCCTGCACAGCCTGCCGCTGCTCGCTCGCGGCAAGGTGCGCGACAACTATGTGGTTGGCACCGACCGCATCCTGATGGTGGCCAGCGACCGGCTCAGTGCGTTCG
>JANOUM010000487.1:0-6810 GCA_031416855.1 Rhodoferax sp.
GTTCATCGTGTCCGGGATCAAGTGCACCAGTTACGCGGCGGGTGCGTGCGCTACCGCAGCCATTGGCTCGCCCGGCAACAACCCCGCAGCCGGTTCCGCCAACGGCACGGCCTTCATCCAGGCCGGCCAGGCGTTCTCGGCTTCGGTGACCGCGGTGGACGCGGGCGGCAACACCACCCCCAATTACGGACGCGAGGCGACGCCCGAAAGCGTCAGGCTCACCCACACCCTGGTTCAGCCGGCTGGCGGCAGCGTTGGGCTGTTGGCCAATTCCAGCGTGTTCGGCGGCTTCAGCGCGGGTGTTGCTACCGGCACAGCGTTCAGCTGGAGCGAGGTCGGCGTCATCACGTTGACCCCAAGCGTGGGGGATGGCAGTTACCTGGGTGTTGGTGATGTGACCGGCACCGCCTCAGGCAACGTGGGGCGCTTCATCGCCGACCACTTCGATACGGTGGTCACACCAGCCTGCCCCGCAGGCGCATTCAGTTATTCAGGTCAACCGTTTTCCGTCCGGGTGACGGCCATGAACGGGCTGGCCAGTGCGACCACCACCACCAACTATGGGGGTACCACGTTTGCCAAGGCAGTCACGCTGACCGACTCCAATGCCGTGGCCGGGGGGGCGCTGTCCGGCACCGGGGTTGCGATTGCTACGTTTGCATCGGGCATTGCGACATCGGCAGTGCCGACATTCACTTTCACCTCGGCCGCCACCGCTCCAGCGAGCGTGACGCTGCGGGCGTCGGACACGGACGGCGTGTCGTCCCTGCGCCTGGTTGCTGCCAGCAGCGTTGAGGGCGCCACATCGGTTCGCAGTGGACGCCTGCGCCTGCAAAACGCGTATGGCTCGGAGCGGCTGGCCCTGCGCATGCCGCTGGATCTTCAGTACTGGAACAATGGCTGGCAGCTGAACAGCGCCGACAGCTGCACCGGCATTGCGGCAAACCAGTTCGCCTGGACTTTCCCCACTGGCACTGCTGCGCGGCCCAACAACCTTGCGGCCTGCGAATCGGCGCTGGCAGTTGCAGGCACGGCGCCGGTGTTCACCGTGACCCTCAGTGCACCCGGCATCGGCAACACCGGGTGGGCTGACCTGGCGCTGAACCTGGGCGTCGGCGCGACCGGAAGTGCATGCACTTCGGTGAACGCAGGAACGGGTTTCAGCGGTGCAGCGTCAACCGCGGGTACACCCTGGCTCCAGCGCAACTGGAGCGGCACGGTGGGTAACCCATCGGGCCGTGCGACCTTTGGCGTGTTCAAGAGCCCGATCATTTATGGCCGCGAAAACTATTGACTGTTGCAAACAAGCCGAGGAATTGCCGCCAGGGTGGCGCAGCAGTGCCTTTTCGTGGCTATTGAGGTAACTGGCGCTGGCAAATGCAAGCACAATTCACGGGTTCGCTCCATGTCCCAATTTCTGCAACGCATCCGTCGATGATGATCCCGCCTGCTTGGCCTCGCGCGGGGCGGTGTCCGTCGCCTCAATGGCGTCTGGCGGCACCATCGCAAGAAGAAGGAAGGCCCTGAATGCGTTGGCCCTGGCGATCCACCCGAAACGGCGATCTGCTGGTCGTGTCATGGTGCGACGCGACCCTGGCCTACGTCCAGGCACGGGCTGTGGCCGATGGCAGGTTCGAGGTTTCCCGGTTCGGGGTCGAACGCCAGGCAGGCGTCAGCAGCCCCGACTTCACACGCCGACTGGAGGCGCTGGGCCTCAAGGGCTGCGATGTCCGCGTGATGTTGCGCCCACAGCAATACCAGTGGCTGCAGATCGAAGCGCCTGGCGTGGCCCCCGAGGAACTCCGCTCGGCGGCGCGTTACCAGATCCGCGACATGCTCGAGACCCACATCGACGATGTCACGCTGGACGTGCTGCGCCTGGGTGACGGGCAGCAGAAGGGCGCTGCGCACTTGTTCGTGATTGCAGCTGCCAACGCGGTGTTGCGCAGTTCGGCCGAGCTGGGGGCTGACCTGCGCTGGACGATTCCCTTGATCGACGTGCAGGAGACCGCGCAACGCAACCTGCAAAACGCATTGGCCTGGCGCGACGGCACGTCGGCCCGCGCCAATGCCGCGCTGGTGCTGACGGACGATGCGCAGGCGGTGCTGACGATCTGCGCCAACGACGAGTTGTTCTACACCCGCCGCCTCGACGTCCCCAAGGGTTTCCTGTCGGGGCCGTGGCACCTGGAGGCGGCCGCCGACCCAATCCTGGAGCAGGCCTACACGCCGGTAGGGGAGTACGTGCCCGACTACGGCGTCGGAGGCACCGCGTACGGTACCGACTATTCGGCCCCCGCCGTGGCGGCACCGGCTGCCGCTGGCGCGGTCGCTGGCTCTGCGGACGCAGAGCGCGCCCAGCGTTTTCTGGTGGAGGTGCAGCGCTCGCTCGACCTGTGGGACCGCAGCTGGTCGGCCCTGCCATTGACGGCCATACGCGTCTATGGCGGGGCCCGCAGCACCGAGCTGGCCCAGTGGCTCGGCCGCGAGCTGGGGCAGGCGGTGCTGCCGATGGACGTGACCGAATTTTTCAGCGGCATGGATGGCGGCCAGCAGGCCGATGTCGCTGCCTGCTGGCCTCTCCTGGGGCTGTTTCTGCGCACCGAAAGCCGCAAGCTGTGAGCCGGTCACAGCGCGACGACTGAACCGCCATGCCGCAGCAAATCAACCTCAGCACCCCTGTCCTGCTGGCTCAGAAGCGCTATTTTTCGGCCCGCACGATGCTGGTGTCGTTGGCGGTGTTTGCGTTGCTGGGTGGTGCCGGAACGGTGTACGGATTGTGGAGCCTGCGCCTGGCGACCCAGGCCATGCGCACGGCTTTGGCAAACCAGGAGCCTGAACTGGCCCGGCTGCGTGCCGCGGCCGCGCAGGCCAAGGCGGTCGACACCAACGCCGAGGCGGTACTGACCCAGCAATTGCAGGCCGCACGGCTGCAGTTGACCGAACGCGCCAAGGCGCTGGCCGAGTTGCGCCAGGGCACCCTGGCGCCCGGCCGCGGGCATTCGGCCCGGCTGCAGATGGTGGCGCAAAGCATTCCGCTGCAGGCCTGGATCACTGGCATGGCGGGCGACGCGAATCAGATGGAAGTGAGCGGTTTCACGCAGGAGCCGGCCGTATTGAATGAGTGGGTGAGCCGGCTGGCCCAAAGCCCGGTGCTGGCGGGCCAGCGACTATCTGGCCTCAGGGTAGAGCGAGCGCCGCCCGGGCCCGGGGGCCGGCCGCTTTGGTCGTTCAGCCTGGTGAGCAGTATGGTGCGCGGCGCGGAGGGCCTGGAATGACGAGATCCTGGAACAACCTGGCGGCACGGGTTGATGGGTTGGGGCTGCGCGAGCGGGTGTTCCTGTTCCTGGCCGTGATGGTGGTTGGAGTGGTGCTCGTGGATGCCTGGTGGGTGTCGCCCGAACGCATGCTCCACCAGCAATTGCGCCAGCAGTTCGATGCCAACGCAGTCGAACTGCAGCGTCTTCGCGATGATGCGCGGCTCATGGAGTTAAAGCCCAATGTGGCACAGCAGGCGCGCGATGAGCTGCGGCGTGTGCAGGCCCGGATCGCCACCACCAACGCCGGCATCGGGGCCGTCAGTGCCGGGCCCTCGGGCTCGTCGACGTCCCTGCCCGACGTGCTGCGCCATTTCCTGCGCCGCTACCCGGCCCTGAGTTTGGTGCGCACCGGCGACCTGGCTGCCGATGCTGCCACCGCTGCCCGCCCGGGCGCGGTGTCACGCCAAGGGCAGGAGTTGACGGTAGCGGGCCCCTACGCAGACCTGGTGCGTTTTGTGCAGACGCTGGAAACCGCCATGCCCGACCTGCGCTGGGGGCAACTCAAACTCCAGGCTGAACAACAGCCACCCGAACTCACCTTGCAGGTTTTCCTGGTCGGAGTGCGGCCATGACCAGTTGCAAGCGTGGTGTCGCTTGCAGGCTCATCGAGGTTCTGCTGGGGCTGGCATTGTTGGCGGGTGTGTCGGGCGCGCGGGCGCAGTCGGTGCGCGATCCGACACTGCCCCCTTTTGCTGCATCCAGTTCGGCGGCCGCAGGCCAGTCGGCGCATGCTCCACCCACCGAGGCACCGGTGGTCGTGATCGTGCGCGATGGGCACCCCTACCTGGTGGTTGGCACGCGCCTGTATGCGCAGGGGCAGATGCTGGGCGACGCCCGCATCGAGCGCCTCACCGAAACAGCGGTCTGGTTGCGCGAAGGCAAGACATTGCGCATGCGGCCGGTGTTCGCCGGCATCGAGCGGCGCGTGGCGGGCACGGCTGCACCAGCGCCACCCTGTGTTCCGGGCGACAAGAAGAAAAAGTCCTCCACCCGTGCCCCTCCATCCGAGATTTGCCCGCCATGACGAACCCCGAGCACGCGCCAATGAAACAAGTCCCTGCCTCCCGGCCGCCCGACCCATTGCACCCCAAGTGCTTGGGTTCCCCGTGGGCCGCAGCCTGTTTGTCTGCGCTGGTACTCGGTGGCTGCGCCGCGGACCGGCCATTCCGCACGCCCGATGTCGCGGCCGCCGCGATCGCACAGTTGTCCCCCGCCAACCAGGCTGGCGCAGTGGCGGTTCCGGCCCGTGTCAGTGACGCGCTGGCCGAGCCGGTGCCCGCCGCGGCTGCGGTGGCACCCGAAGCCCGGCTCGATCTGCTGGTCAACAATGCCCAGGTGCGCGAGGTGTTCCTGGCCATCGTGGCGGACACCCGCTACAGCATGCTGATACACCCGGATGTCGCAGGGACGCTGTCGGTGACGCTGCGCGGCGTCACCGTGACCGAGGCGCTGGAAGCCATCCGCGATGTCTACGGCTACGACTTCAAGATCGACGGGCGGCGCATCACGGTGTTTGCCCCGAGCCTGCAGACCCGTATCTTCACGGTGAACTATCCGAACTCCCGGCGCCAGGGCAGCAGCGACCTGCGCGTGGCGTCCGGTGGCGCAAGCAGTGCCGGCGGCAATAACAGCCAGGCCGGCGCCCCGACAACTTCGTCGGGTACCGGGCAACAACTCGACAACAGCCGCGTCTCCACCAGCTCCTCGACCAACCTGTGGGTCGAACTGACCGACGCCGTGCGCGCGTTGGTTGGTGGCGGTCCCGGGCGCAGCGTGATCGCCAGCCCGCAGGCCGGCATCATGGCCGTGCGCGCCATGCCGGAGGAACTGCGTCAGGTGGACAAATTCCTGAAGGCGGCCCAGATCGCCGTAGAGCGCCAGGTCATGCTCGAGGCCAAGATCATCGAGGTCGAACTCAGCGACGGTTACCAGAGTGGCATCAACTGGGCCGCCCTCGCCACCGCGGGCAGTTCCACCCTGGGGGTGGGCGTCTTCGGCAGTGGCATCAACACCTCGAACCCGCTGGCGCAGAGCGGCGTGGTGGTGCGTCCGGGCGCAGTGCCGACCCCGTCGATACAGGCGGGTGGGGGTCTTTTTGGCCTGGCACTGTCGACCAGCCGGTTCGCCGCGGTGCTCGGTTTCCTGGAAAGCCAGGGTGACGTGCAAACGCTGTCGAGCCCGCGCATTGCCACGGTCAACAACCAGAAGGCCGTGCTGAAGGTGGGCAGCGACGATTATTTCGTGACCAACGTCTCGGGAGGCTCGACCACCGCAGCCACCGCCGGCACCACGGCCAGCACGACGCTGCCCACCCTGACACTCACGCCGTTCTTCTCCGGCATCGCGCTCGATGTGACGCCGCAGATCGACGAAGGCAACAATGTCATGCTGCACATCCATCCATCGGTGACCACGGTGACCGAGCGCATCAAGCAGATCGATCTGGGCAGCATCGGCAACTACCGGCTGCCGCTGGCGTCGAGCGCCGTGAACGAATCCGACACCATGGTGCGGGTGCAGGATGGCAGCATCGTGGCCATCGGCGGCCTGATGCAGGCCGAGTCCAGCCGCAGCGCTTCGGGTGTACCGGGCACCATCGGCAGTTCCTTTCTGTCGTCGCTGCTGGGCAACCGCGCCAATACCGCGCGCAAGAAGGAACTGGTGGTGTTGATCAAGCCGACGATCATCCGCAGCGCCCAGGACTGGGAGCAGCAGAACCGCCAGGTGCGGTCCGCGCTGGACGACATCGAACAGGTCCGCAGCCGTGTGATCCGGCTGGACGGGCGGGTCGAGGAGGGCAAGCCGAAAGCCGTTGCCCCGTGATGTACCTGCGGCACTTCTCCCTGCGTGAGGCGCCGTTTTCGATCACGCCGGATGCAGCCTTCTTCTACCCGCACGAAGGCGCGCAGGCGGCCCTCAATACCTTGCTGGTGGCAATCCGCAGCGGCGAGGGTTTTCTGAAGGTCGTCGGGGAGGTGGGCTGCGGCAAGACCGTGTTGTGCCGCCAGTTGCTGCGTACGCTGCAAGGGGAGTGCGTTACGGCGTATATCCCGAACCCGGATCTGGGCCCGCGCGACTTGTTGCAGGCACTTGCGCAGGAACTCGGGCTCAAGCTGCCGGCTTCTGCCACCCGCTACCGCCTGCTCGACAGCCTGCAGCGTTGTCTGCTGGGACATGCCGCGCAGGGGCGTGCGGTGGTGTTGATCGTGGACGAAGCCCAGGCGATTCCGGTGCGCACGGTGGAGAGCCTGCGCCTGCTGTCCAACCTGGAGACCGAGAAACGCAAGCTGATCCAGATCATCTTGTTTGGCCAGCCCGAACTGGACCGCAAGCTGGCTCGCCCGGAGATACGGCAGTTGTTGCAGCGCATCACCTTCAGCGAGCACCTGGGCCCGATGGCGGCCCAGCGAGTGGGGCCCTATGTGCGGCATCGCCTGCAGCTGGCCGCGACTGGCTTGCCGGCTGACCCGGATGTGTTCGAGCCAGCGGC
>JANOUM010000488.1:0-6797 GCA_031416855.1 Rhodoferax sp.
ATGGTGCCACTTTCATGCTCGACGGGCAGTTGCAGCCGGGGCAACGCCCAGCAGCACCGGCCAGGGCGGTGGCCAGGCGCTGGCCACCACCTTTTGCGCCGACCATCGGTTTCGGTTATGCGCCATTGCCCGATATCGAACGTTGCGGCCCGCTGCTGGCCCGCAACATTGCCCGGCACATCAGCGTCAGAAGGAATCGCGCAACTGCTGCCACGCCATTGCCAGCGCCAGGCTCGGGGTCCTGAGCAGGCGTCCGCCCGGAAAGCTGCGGTGCCGGATGCGTCCGAACACGTCCAGCCGCCCGGACTGCCCGGCCACCGCCTCGGCCACCAGACGCCCGGCCAGGCCGGTCAGCGCCACGCCATGGCCACTGAAACCCTGCAGGTAATAGAGGTTGTCGGCCAGGCGCCCAAAATCCGGAGCGCGGTTCATGCTGATGTCGACAAAGCCGCCCCAGACGAACTCGATCGGGATATCGGCCAGTGGCGGGAACACCGCTGCCATGCGCTGGCGCATGATGACCTCGAGCGAGCGTGGCGTCATGGTGGTGTAGCTCACCCGCCCGCCGAACAACATACGCCGATCGGCACTGAAGCGAAAGTAGTCGAGCACGAAGTTGTTGTCGCAAACCGCAGCGTCACCGGGGATCAGCCGGGTGCACAGGTCGGCGCCCAGCGGCCGGGTTGCGACGATGTACGTCCCCACCGGCATGAAGCGCGGACCGATTTCAGGGGCCACCGCAGGCCCGTACTCGGACAGCATGCAATTGCCCGCCAGCACCGCAAAACCAGCCTTCACATGGCCACGCGGCGTCGTCGCAGTCAGCGCCGCGCCGCGCTGCAGGGCGGTCACCGGCGACTGCTCGAACACTTGCACGCCGAGCGATCGGGCTGCCGCCAGCAGGCCGAGCCCGTACTTCAATGGATGCAGGTGCCCAGAAACCTGCTCGAACCCGGCAGCGCAATAACGCGGGCTGCGGATGTAGGTCTGTGTGGCGTCGCCCTGCACAAATTCACAACGCAAGCCGTAGTCGCGCTCGGTCGCCTCGAGTTCGCGGGCCAGTGCGCGCGCCTTGCGCGGCGAGTCCGCCACGGTGAGATACCCTCGCACACGGTCGCAGTCGATCCCGAACCGGGCGATGCGCTGGTCGATCAGCGCGATGGCCTCCAGCGACATATCCCAGACGCGGCGCGCGTCGGCGCGCCCGAGTTGCGACTCCAGCACCCCCTGGCCACTGGCAACCCCCACGATCGCCTGCCCGCCATTACGCCCCGACGCGCCGGCGCATGCCCGGTCTGCCTCCAGCACCACCACCTGGTAACCGCGCAGCGCCAGTTCGATCGCGGCCGACAGGCCGGCAAAGCCGGCCCCTACGACCAGCACATCGGCCTGGACCGCCCCCTGCAAGGGCCCCATGCCGGCCGGACGTTGCACGCTGGCTTCGTAATAGCTGTGCTGGTTGAGCTGGGTGTCGGACCCGAGGATCGACGGGTTCCACAAACGCCTCACCACTGGGTCACCGCCCCGTCGAACGGGATGCCGAACAAGGCGAAGGGCTGGTCCGCAAATGCCGGGGCCCCCAGGAACCGGTTGCCGTTCATCGCATACGCAAACTCGCCCTGTGCCATGTGTTTTTCCTTCCCTGCCTGGGTGCCCGACCTAACCCGATCCGTCACGGACAATGGGGGCCAATTCTTGGCGCCCGCACTGATCCACCCGACCTCCCGGCGCCCGGGCATGCCACTTTCAGCCATGACGCCATCGACCCAAAGACTCGCCGCCTACGGCTGCCTGGCCCTGAGCATGGCGCTGACCGGCAGCTATGTCGCGCTGTCCAAGCCGCTGGTGGCGGCCCTGCCCGTGTTTCTGCTGGCCTGGATGCGTTTCGGCATCGCAGCCATCGCCATGCTGCCCTGGCTGCGCAAACCCGCAGACGAGCCGCCGCTTTCTGCCCATACCCGCTGGCTGCTGTTCCTGGAGTCCTTGCTGGGCAACTTCTTGTTCTCGATCTGCATGCTGTTCGGCATCAGCATGACCAGCGCAGTATCGGCCGGCGTGGTGATGGCCGGCATCCCAGCGATGATCGCGCTGATGAGCTGGGCCTTTTTGCGCGAGCGCATCGGGGCGCGGATGTGGGCCGCCGCCGCTTGTGCGGTGCTCGGGCTGGCCCTGCTGGCCTGGTCGCGCTCGGGCGCCCCGGGCCAGGATGGCGCCGCGGCGTCGGGCGCCCAGTGGCTCGGCAACCTGCTGGTATTTGGTGCGGTGGTGTGCGAGGGCGCGTATGCGGTGATCGGCAAGAAACTCACCGGCAGCCTCGGACCGAAACGCATCTCGGCGCTGATCAACCTGTGGGGCTTCGCGCTGATGACACCGTTCGGCCTGTACTTCGCTCTGGGCTTCGACTTTGCCGGCGTGCGCGCGGGGATCTGGCTGCTGCTGGTGTTCTATGCGCTGGCGGCCAGCATGGGTGCGGTCTGGCTGTGGATGACAGGCGCGCGCCACCTGCCGGCGTCGCAGGGCGGAATATTCACTGTCGTGCTGCCGATCTCGGCCGCGCTGGTCGGGGTATTCGCGCTAGGCGAGACCCTGAGCGTGATGCAAGTCCTCGCGTTTGCGATCGCCCTGCTCGGGGTAGTGCTGACCTGGAACCACCGGCCTGTGATGTGAGGCTCCCGCACCCGCTGCGTCAGGTAAACCGGCCGATGTGAAACGGTGCCAGGTCCACCGATGGCGCCTGCCCGCACACCAGTTGTGTCACCAGCCGCGCCGTGACGCCGCACAGGGTGAGACCCAGGTGCTGGTGCCCGAACGCGAAGAACACACCAGGGTGGCGCGGGGCGGCACAGATCACCGGCAGGTGGTCCGGCAAGGACGGGCGAAACCCCATCCACGTGCTGGCGGTGTCGGGTCGGCTGGCGGGCAACAACGCGCGCATTTCGCGTCGCAGCAGTGCCAGGCGGCGCTCGTCCGGTGGTAGCTGCAACCCACCGAACTCTACCGTGCCGGTCATGCGCAGGCCGACCGACATCGGCGTCATGATGACGCTGCGTTCGACCGAGGCAACCGGCCGGCTCAGCCAGGTCCGGGCGGCCGGCACAGCATCCTCCCCTGCCGGCCACGGCACCGTGATGTGGTAGCCACGCTCGGTATCCAGCGGCACCCGGTAACCCAGGCTCGCGGCCAGCGGCCGCGACCAGGCACCAGTGCACAGCACCAGCTCATGGCAGCGCAATTCGGCCCCTTGTTCCTGGCGGACACACACAACCCCGTCGCCGTCGTGGCGCAAGGCCACGGCCCGTGCCTGCTGCACCCGTCCACCGGCACGCACCAGGGCCGCCACCAACCCGGCACATACCGCATAGGGATCGTCCACATGGCCGGTATCCGGGTAGAACACCGCACCAGCCACGCCGGCCGCGATACCCGGCGCGGCGCGGCGCACGGCGTCTGCATCCCACAGGCTGCTTTCCACGCCATGGGGACGAACGCGCGCGGCCTGCTCCTGCGCGCCGCGCGCGCCGCTCGGCGTCTCCCACACGCGCAGGTATCCGTTCGCGTGCAGGAGATCGGCCACACCTGCGTGGACCAGCAGGTCGCGCAGGTCGCCAAGCGAGGTCGCCTGCAGGGCCATCAAGGCCTGGACGCCGCGTGCAAACCCGGCCGGACGTGCCGCCCAGACAAACCGCGCGAGCCACGGCAGCAGGGGTAGTAGATAGGCGGCGCGGATACGCAACGGGCTGTCGGCATCCAGCAGGTAGCGCCAGCTGGCGCGGATCACCTCAGGGCTGGCCAGCGGGAACACCTGCTCGGTGGCCACATGCCCGGCATTGCCGAAGCTGGCACCCTGCCCTGGAGCCTGCGCATCGAGCAGCAATACATCCCGGCCGGCCTCGGCCAGGCGCAGGGCGCAGGCCGCGCCAATGAGGCCCGCCCCCAGCACCACGGTCTGCGCATCCGGCTGCCGAATCGGCATCGTGGGGAATTCGCCGTGTCAGGACAGCGGTGCGCTGCCCAGCACCACGCCGTCCACGTCGGCGTACAACCAGTCGCCGGGACGCACCCACACACCCTGCACCAGCACTGGCACCTCGCGCTGCCCCTCGCTACGCTTGTGGGGCGGCATCGGCATGCAGGCCAGTGCCAGGATACCGATGGGCAGCACTTGCAGCTCCGCGACGTCACGCACGCACCCGTTAACGAGTACGCCAGCCCAGCCGTTGCGGACCGCGGCGGCGCCCAGGTTGCCACCCACAAGTGCGCGGCGCAGCGAGGCCCCGCCGTCCACGACCAGCACCCGCCCCCGGCCGGCGCTGTCCAGTTCGGCCTTGACCAGCGTGTTGTCCTCGAAACAGCGCACGGTCATGACCTGCCCCGCAAATCGGGAGGCGGCCGCGAAAGACCGAAAGACCGGGGGCAACACGCGGAAGGCACCGCTGGAGTCACCCTGGTGGGCGTCACACAGGTCGCAGGTCGCAAATTCGTTCGACATGGCAGGGATAAACCTTTCGAAGATCGAGAAAACATGAATCGATGCGGCATGTTAACGCCGCATGTTGCGGCAAAGCGCGAAGCGCATCGCCCGATAGCGACCACACAGGTACTCGAAAAAAAGGATCTCTCCAGCGAAAACACTTGTGCGCCATGCCAATAAAAACAACACGCCAGAGCGAAAAACATCAGTTTTCGCTTGGAAACGCGATTTTTCTCCAGTAGCATCCGCAGTGCCAGTGGAGAAGCAGTTCTTCGCTGGTGATTAATCAACTTCGAGAAGGACAATTCAATCATGGCAACTGCAAAAAAAGCCCCGGCCAAAAAGGCCCCCGCCAAAAAAGCTGCACCCGCTAAGAAAGCAGCACCGGCAACGAAAGTAGCAGCCAAGAAAGCTGCCCCGGCCAAAACGGCTGCGCCTGCGAAAAAAGCAGCGCCAGCCAAGCCAGCCGCTCCCGCCAAAAAGGCTGCTCCAGCCAAGAAGGTCCCCGCCAAGAAACGCGCCGTCAACGCCGCCTTCATGAAGGCCTTGACCCCGAGCGCCGCATTGGCTGCCGTGGTGGGCAACAACCCGCTGCCGCGCACCGAAGTGGTCAGCAAGCTGTGGACCTACATCAAGAAGAACAAGCTTCAGGATGCGGTCAACAAGCGCATGATCAATGCCGACGCCAAGCTCAAGGAAGTGTTCGGCAAGGTGCAGGTCTCGATGTTCGAGATGGCTGGCCTGATCGGCAAGCACCTCAAGTAAGCGCTTGCGGCGCGACGCAAAAAAGGCCGGCGCAAGTCGGCCTTTTTTTTGCTACACGCAGCAACCGGCGTGAGCTTGTTTTGCCAGAGTTTTTTGGGGTTGGATTACCCCGGTAATGGTGCTCAGCAGTGTTCCCGTTCCCTGGTGTTGCCGTGCCACAACCGCAGATGCCGATTCACCGGGTGGTATTGCCGACCGTGACCCAGGGAGACTACGACGTTGGCGCCCGGTTGGAAGCGCGGCGTGCGGATGGAGTTTGACATGCGACGCGGCGCGCGCTGGCCGGGTTGACCTTCAATGACCCGGAACGTTGGTTCACGGCGCTCACGCCTTGCAGTTCACACCGGTGCACGGGAAGTGATTGCCTTCCCACCGTGTCGACATCAAGGAGTAAAGTCCCACTGACGGACACAGCTTGAAAGAGTCCGCTCACAACCGGCTTTTTTTCGCCAACCTCCGGCCGACGGGTCCGGACAAGGAGAGCACCGATACCATGACCCAGGACGAGGATTTGCAAACCCTGCTCAAACACCGGCATCGCCTCGGGCAGGTGCCACGCGGACGTCCGCGGTGATTGACCGGTCGGGGCCACAGCCACCGCGTCGGCGCCCCGCACCCTCGCGGCCAGGCTTGCGGATCGCCCCATGCGAGGACTCCTGAACGCCGAATGGATCACCGTGCATGGCCTGGTCGCCATGCTGGCCGTCGCCATCTTTGCCATCGGCGCACGCGCACGCGGGGAACGGCGCCACCCCTCGGCCGCCATGGCCTGGGTGATCGCGTTGGCACTGATGCCCTACGTGGCGATACCGCTGTACCTGCTGGTCGGCAACCGCAAGGTGGTGCGCGGCCGGGCCCCGCCGCACCCGGATGTGGTGTCGCGGCCGGCCACTTCGGCCGACAGCCCGTCGGCACGATTCCAGCAGTTGGCCGCCGCAATGGGCCTGCCGGCCGCCGCAAGCTACGAGCAACTCGCGGTTCATAACGATGGCGTGGCTGCGCTCGAGGCCTTGCACAGTGTCATCCGCGACGCGACCCGCACGCTCGATGTGTGCACCTTCCTGCTCGGGCGGGACGCCCTTGGTGCCGATGTCGCGTCGCTTCTGGCCGACAGCGCACGCCGCGGCGTACGGGTGCGGCTGCTGATCGACGGCGTGGGCCGCTACCTCGGCGGCCGTCCGGACCTGTCAGGCATGAAGGCCGCCGGCGTCCAGGTGGCCGTGTTCGTGTCGCCATTCCGCTCTGCCTTGCCCGGCCGGACCAACCTACGCAACCACCGCAAGCTGGTGATCGCCGACGGCCAGCGCACCTGGACCGGAGGGCGCAACCTGGGCGCCGAATACTTCACCGGCGCAGGACGGAGCCCGCCCTGGATCGACCTCACGGTCGACTTCACAGGCGCGCTTGCGCGGCAGACGCAAGCCCGGTTCGACGCGGACTGGGCGTTCGCGACCAACCGGGCCACCCCCGACGCCAACACTGCATCGCACCCAGGCGACCATGGGCACTCGCGCGCGCAGGCCCAACTGATCGCCAGCGGCCCGGACCAGGCCGACGACAC
>JANOUM010000489.1:0-1672 GCA_031416855.1 Rhodoferax sp.
GACCCCGGCGCCCGGATAGTCAACCCCGGACCAGAGGCGTGGCCCGTGCCGCGCCCTGGCGCGCAATCATCCAGCCCGGGTACTCCGGCGGCAGGGCGCTGACGGCATCGATTGCAGCCAAGTCCTCGCCGCTGAGTGCGAGCCCGCTGGCGCCCAGGTTGTCGGCCAGCTGTTCGGGCGTCTTCGCGCCCACGATCACGGTGCTCACCTGCGGACGGGCCAGCAACCAGGCCAGGGCGATACGCGCGACCGACACCTGGTGGCGATCGGCGATCGGCCTCATCACATCGATGCAGCGGAATGCGCGTGGCTTGTCCACCACCGGAAAGTCGAAGCTCGCGCGGCGGGCACCGTCCGGAGCCTTGCCATCGGCACTGAACTTGCCGCTGAGCAGCCCGCCGGCGAGCGGACTCCACACCATCAGGCCAAGCTGCTGGTCGGCCAGCAGCGGCACGATTTCGCGTTCCAGGTCGCGGCTGGCCACGGTGTAGTAGGCCTGCACGCTTTCGAACCGGGCCCAGCCGCGCTTGTCCGAGATGGACAGGCCCTTCATGATCTGCCAGGCCGCCATGTTGCACAGCCCGATGTACCGCACCTTGCCTGATCGCACCAGGGCGTCGAGGGTGCAAAGCACCTCGTCCAGTGGTGTCAGCGGATCGAAGCCGTGTAGCTGGTAGAGGTCGACATGGTCCAGCTGCAGGCGCCGCAGGCTGGCGTCGAGCGCGTTCATCAGGTGGAAGCGCGATTGCCCGCGCGCATTGATTGAGCGTTCGTTCATGACACCAGTGGCCTTGGTGGCAATCACGAGTTCGTCGCGTGGCAGGCCAAGGCTCTTGATGGCCTGGCCGGTCATGGTTTCGGAGACACCGGAGGCGTACACGTTGGCCGTGTCGATGAAATTGACGCCGGCGTCGAAGGCCTGCTTCACCAGGCCTGTTGCAGCTGGCTGGTCGAGGCTGCCCACGGCCTTCCAGATGCCATCGGTTCCGCCGAAGGTCATGGTGCCCAGGCACAGTTCGGACACGTACAGGCCGGTGCGGCCAAGGAGGCGGTATTGCATGGTTTTCCTTCAGGTGTGGTGTGCGGATGCTATTGGTGTCTGTGGCGCGCTACCGGACTTGGCCCGGTCAGCGCGCCGGCCGGTCGTGGGTGACCCATTCCTGCAACGAAGGCCGCTGCCATTGGCGTGTGGCGTAGTCGGCCAGCGGCGGCGGAACGATGTCGCCATTGCGCACCAGGCGGTTGAGCATCAGGGCCAGGTCCACGTCGGCGATGCACCACGTGTCGAACAGATGGGGTCCGCCATGGGCCAGCAGCGCGCTGGCGCCTGCGATCAGCTTGTCGGCTGCCGCGCGTGCTGCTGCGGACAGTGGCTGGTCGACCGGTGCGCGGAACACCACCTCGGTGGACCGCTCCTGGCGCAGCGCCATGAGGTCGCTGCGCAGCCAGGCCTGCACCTGGCGCGCCCGCGCCCGGGCCTGCAGGCCGGACGGGTACAGGCGCGCGCCGGGATAGGCTTCGTCCAGGTATTCGGCGATTGCGGAGGATTCCGACACGGTGAAGGTGTCGTCCACCAGCGTGGGCACACGCTGGGTGATCGATGCAGCGGCGAACTCGCCGGTTCTGGAGTTGCCGGCTGCCAGATCGAGTGGCACGACCTGGAACGGCAGGG
>JANOUM010000490.1:0-4988 GCA_031416855.1 Rhodoferax sp.
GCCTGCTGGCGGTTGAGCGGCCCTTGCTGTGCACCGGCGGGCGGTGCTGCGCCCAGGGCGAGGGCGAGGGTGAGGGTAAGGGTGGATGCGCAGGCCAGCGCGCAACGGCGAGATGCCAGCCAGGAAAACAGGTGCATGTCGGAACTCCTGCAATGCTTGCAGGGTCCAGCTTACCGCATCTTGTTCGGTTTGACTGCATGGCAACGCTGGCACAAGCCGCACCGGATGCCGAGCAGATCGTGCTGTTTGGCTCACACGCGCGTGGCGACGCGGACGCCGCCTGGTGGAATGCGCCCACCATGGCCCGGTCTTGGGCCTGAAACGCAATATGGTGGCACCCGGTCAGTGCGCCTTGCACCTCGTCGCTTGCGCGCGACGATATGAACAGCTCATCCTCCCACAGGTTGCTCGCGTCGGAGCCGCCGACAGGTATCTTCAGCACGCCGATGACGGCGCAGTAGAAGTCCTTGCTGGCAGCAATATCCCGCACGACCAAACCGATGTGGTCGATCAGACGGCCGCGATGCCGTTCTTGTTTTGCCATGAAGCGATCCCGGAGCTTGCGGTGGAGTGGGGGAGGGGTGAGTCTGCCGGGGCCAGCCGCACTGTTACTCCCTGGCCAGCCAGCGGCCGGGTGCGGTGCACCGCCTGCGCCAGACCGTCAGCCCAAGCCGCAGACAGCTGCTCCGCCTGGGCCAGTACGGTTTTGACCGCCTCGTCCTGGAGGTCGGGTGGGTACTCCACCGGCACGCCATCGCGCAGCATCTGGTGAAAGGCGCGGTTCGTCTGCGTGAGCGAAGGCGTCCCCACCCGAAGCACTTTTCTCAAAGCCTCCTCACGCGCTTCCGCGGGTATGGAAAAATTCAGCCGCCGGATGGCGTCACGCAAGCGCCGCACCAGCACTACCTCAGAAAACGTATCCCGTTCCGCCCCTGGTTCACCGGGCGCGAGATGCGGCCCGTGCCCGACCGAATAGCCCAGCTCCCCGAACCATTCGAGGGCCGCGTCTTCGACGATGGATTCGTTCAGGCTCATTTCTTCGGCGGCTTGGGTTTCTTCGGTTTCGGCAGCTTCTTCAAATCCTTCGTGGCCTGCTCGAAGTCGGCATCCACGGCGCGGGGGGCGCTGGCGGCGAGTACCTTGAACTTGTCGTATTCCGACTCGGCTTTGGCCTGCGCGATCTCGTGCGAGATTCGCCCGGCATGGGTGAGAATGTCGCGGTCGTTCAAAGTCAGAAAGCCGTTCAGCTTCTCGATCCAGTCCGCCATGTGCATCGGCACCCGCCGCATGGCCTGACCTTGGGCGAAGATCAGGTATTGCTCCACGAGGTTGTTCAGAGCCTCCAACTCTGGCTCGCTGAGGTAGTTCTTGGCAATGGAGACATCTGGTTTGCGGATCACGGCTCCCCGCCAGGTGGTCAGACCGAGGTTGGGCTTCGCCGCATCCACCCGCCCGTGGACGATTTCGGCCGCCGTCTGCCCGGTGATGGCCCAATGCACCTTGTTTTGCACCGTCTTGAAGAACAGCAGGCTCACCTCCTGCGTGGGATCGTAGTCGATGCTCGTCGCGTAGATGTCAGTGATCTTCTGGTAAAACCGCCGCTCCGAAGTGCGGATGTCCTGAATCCGCCGCATCAGCTCATCGAAGTAATCGAAGGGCTGGTCCGGATCTTTCAGCCGCTCATCGTCGAGGACAAAACCCTTCACGATGTATTCGCGCAGCAGCCGGGTGGCCCAGATGCGGAAGCGGGTGGCCACGGCGCTTTTCACCCGGTAGCCGACGGAAATGATGGCGTCGAGATTGTAGAAACGGGTTGCGTAGTTCTTCCCGTCGGCGGCAGTTGTAAAGGAATCCTTTACAACTGAATCCTGCACCAGTTCCCCCTCGACAAAAATGCTCTTCAGATGCTGCCCGATGTTCTGCTTCGTTGTCTGGAACAGCTCCGCCATGTGCTGCTGCGTCAGCCAGACCGTCTCGCCCTCAAACCTCACGTCGATCTTCAGCTTCCCGTCTTGCGTCTGGTAAACGAGGAACTGGCCACCGGATGGCGGTGGTGTTTCGGAATCTTTGCTCATGGGTTTGGCCTCCTTTCAGTTTGAACTGTTGGAAAATCTGCAACAACTGACCGCGCCTCCTCGGGAATGGCCGGGTTCAGCCGCCGGATGGCCTAGCGGTCTTTCTCCTTCTACCGCTGGCAGGCCGGAATGAGGGTGCGAGCAATGCGAGTCTGCACCCCGAACCATTCGAGGGCGTCTTCGACGATGGATTCGTTGAGGCTCATGCTTTGCGGTGGCTGAAGGGGTAGCATCTGGAACTGCTGCGGAAGCCGTGACAGCAGCAGGTTCCTCCACGTAGGCATCGCCCATCACCATCTTGTAATGCGCGCTGTGGCCCGAATTGTCGAGAATCGCACGGAATACTTTGAGGTAGGAGTCCACCATCGAGTCATCAATCGAGACGTAAAGGTCGTCGTGCGCGTAGTGCGAACCGCCATGCACCCAGGAGCAAAGCGATTTGCAGATGAGCTTCTCCTTCCCGTCGAACATCGCGCAGAGATCGTCAAATTCGATGCCCCCCAGAATCTTGAAGTAGTTTTCGAGGATGCGCCGCAACGTATTTTGAATAGCGAGATTCGAGCGCTCTGGTTTGCGAACTTCGGCCCAAAGCAACTCGTAGGACGTTTTGACTGGGTTGGTCGGGTGCTTGTCGAGCTTCGACACCAGTCCGGGCTTTCGCACGATCCAATACGTCCGTTCGTTTGGCGATACACCCTTTTGCTTCGGAGAGTAAGACACCTCCTTGTGGGAGTAGACGATAACGGCTGACCAATTCCGGGCGTTCCCACCGTGGATGCGTTCTTCAGCAGTTCTTGGCGTCCTTGTGCAGACCGGAAGAAATAGAACAGATAGAGCGGCTCCACCTGACTACGGTCACATGTCAGCTTCATCATGCTGCTCGACTGAACGTAGCGCGGGGCACCATTTCGAGGAACGATACCAACCAAGCCGATCGAACCGCGATGTGGAAAGAACAGGTCGTCAGAAAAGATGATTGAAGACTGAACTTCCTCGGCTTTCTCGGGAGTGATGTAAACCATCTCCCCAACCAAGTCTCGCGTGTCTGAGATGTTGGTTCCTCGAATCACAGGAACACCCACCGGGACGCAACAGAACCAATTCCGCAGGGTGAGGCTCACATTCACAGCCTTGGTGGCGAAGTCCTGCGCTTGCTGATGGATCTGACCGACGGTGGTAACGAGCGATTCGAAGTCGCCGTTTGCGGCTGGGGCTGTGGGTTTCTTTTTAGAGGGCATAACCAAGTCCCTCCAGGTTGCGTTGGATCTGGACTTCGAGTGTCGCGGACTCGGCAAACTGGGCGTGCAGTTCGGCGACGAGGCGCGGCATTTTTTCCTCAAAGGGGTCGCCGTCATCTTCGACTTCCTCGGCGCCGACGTAGCGGCCAGGGGTGAGGACGTGGCCGTGCGTGGCGGTTTCGCCATTGGGTTGCCTTTGGGGAAGTGGGGGCGCTTTTCCGCCTCAGGCGGCATACTCCCCCACCGGCACACAACTGCAAAACAGATTCCGGTCCCCATACACGTTGTCGATGCGACCGATCGGCGTCCAGTACTTGACCTGTTTCAGCGTCGCCAGCGGGAACACTCCGGTCTCGCGTGAGTAGGGCCGCGCCCACTCGGCGCCCATCACGGACGCCGCAGTGTGCGGCGCATGTTTGAGCGGGTTGTTGTCCTGCGGCCATTCGCCGGATTCGACCTTGCGGATCTCCTCGCGGATCGCGATCATGGCGGCGATGAAGCGGTCCAGCTCGCCCAGGGTTTCACTTTCGGTGGGCTCCACCATGAGTGTGCCAGGCACGGGAAAGCTGAGTGTGGGCGCGTGAAAGCCGTAGTCCATCAGGCGCTTGGCCACGTCTTCAGCGCTGATGCCCTGGGCACCGCCGCTGCTCTCTTTCAGCGGTCGCAGGTCCAGAATGCACTCGTGGGCCACGTGGCCGTTGGCGCTGGTGTACAGGGTGGGGTAGTGGTCTTTCAGGCGGGCGCTGATGTAGTTGGCGCTCAGGATGGCGGCTTCGGTAGCCTGTTGCAGACCGTCGGGGCCCATCATGCGGCAATACATCCAGCTGATCGGCAGCACGGCCGCATTGCCCAGCGGAGCCGCGGATATGGCCCCCACGCCGTTGCTTGGCAGGCCGCCGGTGGCATGCCCCGGCAGATAAGGCACCAGGTCGGCCACCACACATACCGGGCCGACACCGGGGCCGCCGCCGCCGTGCGGGATGCAGAAGGTTTTGTGCAGGTTCAGGTGGCTCACGTCGCCGCCAAACTCGCCCGGTGCGGCCACGCCGACCAATGCGTTCATGTTGGCCCCGTCCACATACACCCGCCCGCCATGCTGGTGCACCAGGGCGCAAAGTTCCTTCACCTGGGTCTCGAACACGCCGTGGGTGCTGGGGTAGGTGATCATCACCGCTGCCAGGTTGGCGCTGTGTTGTTCGCACTTGGCCTGCAGGTCGCCCATGTCGACGTTGCCGCTTGCGTCGCAGGCGGTCACCACCACGCTCAGGCCCGCCATCTGCGCGCTGGCCGGGTTGGTGCCGTGCGCGCTGGACGGGATCAGGCAGATGTTCCGGTTGGCCTGGCCGTGCGCCGCGTGGTAGGCGCGGATCGCCAGCAGCCCGGCGTATTCACCCTGGCTGCCGGCGTTGGGCTGCAGGCTGATGCCGGCATACCCGGTGGCCTGGCACAACCAGTCGCGTAGCTGCTGGTCCAGCTCGGCGTAACCCAGACGCTGCTTGGCGGGGGCAAACGGGTGGATGTCGGCAAACTCCGGCCAGGTGATGGGGATCATCTCGCTGGTGGCGTTGAGTTTCATGGTGCAGCTGCCCAGCGGGATCATGCTGCGGTCCAGCGCCAGGTCCTTGTCGCTGAGCATGCGGATGTAGCGCAGCATGCCGGTCTCGGAGTGGTGCGA
>JANOUM010000491.1:0-7752 GCA_031416855.1 Rhodoferax sp.
TTCGGTGCGGCGTCGCTGGCCCTGGTGGTGTGGCGCTTCGACGAAACCCTGGCGCGCAGGAACCCTCGCGCGCTGGAGGCTGGCACGCTGGTGAAGACCTGGCTGCTGATCCTGCGCAACCCGACCTTCCGCGCCTGGTCGTCCCTATCGGCAGCGTCATACGGCGGCCTGTTCACATTCCTGGCCACATCGTCCTTCATCTTCATCCAGGTGCTGCATGTCAGCACCACGCATTATGGTCTGCTGATGTTCTCGATGTCCCTGGCGTACATGGCCGGCACCTTCATGTGCCGGCGCATGTTGCGCCACTGGGGCGTGAAACGCGCGGTTGCCGTAGCCGCCGGCATGACCTTGACCAGCGGCACCTTGCTCGGGCTGTTCGGCCTGACCGGCCTGGCCGCCGGCGCACACGGCGGCTGGTACATCATGCTGCCCTTTTACCTGTTCATGCTCGGGCACGGTGTCCACCAGGCCTGCAGCCAGAGTGGCGCCGTGGGGCCCTTCCCGCAGGCCGCAGGGGCGGCCTCGGCACTGAACGGCAGCGTGATGACTCTGGCGGCTTTTCTGATGGGCGCCTGGCTGGGCACCCGCATGGACGGCAGTGTCCTGCCGCTGACCCAAGGCATCTGGTTCTGGAGCGTGCTGATCGCGCTATCGGCCTGGACGCTGGTGCAAAAACACGGTGATCCGGGCCGCGCGGAGCCGGCACCTTGACAGCATCGCGCTGCATTGCCCTGGCCGGGCCGACCGCCGCCGGCAAGTCTGCCGCAGCCATGGCGATCGCGGCGCGCTGGCCGAGCGAGATCATCAGTGTCGATTCGGCCCTGGTGTACCGCGGCATGGACATCGGTACCGCCAAACCGACAGCGGCCGAGATGGCGCTGGTGCCGCACCATCTGATCGACATCCACGACCCGCTGCAGCCCTACAGCGCTGCCGTGTTCGTGCGTGATGCGGAACGCCTGGTGGAAAAAATCCACCAGCGCGGCCGGCTGGCTTTGCTGGTGGGCGGCACGATGATGTACTTCAGGGCGCTGTTGCAAGGCATCGACGCCATGCCGCCAGCCGACCAGGCGGTGCGTGCGGCGCTGGAACAGGAGGCCGTCACCGCGGGCTGGCCGGCCATGCATGCGGAACTGGCGCGGGTCGACCCGGCCACCGCGCGGCGCCTGGCGCCCGGCGACAGCCAGCGAATCCAGCGCGCGTTGGAGGTCTATCGCATCTCGGGCCGCACGATCAGCAGCCTGCAAGTCTCCGGCAAGCGCGAGGTCAGCCAGCGGCCCCTCGCGCAGATCCCCCTGCTGTCGCTGGAGCCGACCGACCGCGCCTGGCTGCATGCCCGCATCGCACAACGCTTCGATGCAATGCTGGCCGCCGGACTGCTGGACGAAGTGCGTACCCTGCGCGCGCGCGGCGACCTGCACCCCGACCTGCCGTCCATGCGTTGTGTCGGATACCGCCAGGCCTGGGAAGCGCTGGACGGCGTGTTTCCGATGGCCGAGATGCGCAACCGCGGCATCTTCGCCACCCGCCAGTTGGCCAAGCGCCAGATCACCTGGCTGCGGTCGATGCCGCAACGCCATGTGCTGGCGTGCGACGATGCACGGATGACGGCGTCCGTGCTCGCCCTGGTCCACCGCCTGACGCACACTTCGCCATGAGTCTGCTGATCGAGGACCTGCACAAGAACTACGGCCCGGTGGCCGTGTTCAGCAGGGTCAGCTTCGAAGTCGCCCGCGGCGAGTTCGTCGCCATCGTGGGCGAGTCGGGTGTCGGCAAGTCCACGTTGCTCAATTGCATGGCCGGGCTGGACCACTGGGACGCAGGGCGTGTAGTGCTCGACGGCACAGACATCGGCACCCTGGCCGACGAGCCGCGCGCCCTGATGCGGCGCCGGCACATCGGTTTTGTGTTCCAGGCCTTCCATGTGTTGCCCCACCTCGATGTGGCGCAGAACGTCGGTCTGCCGCTGATGCTTTTGAACCACCGGGACAGGGCCGGCAATGCTGCGCGGGTGCAGGCCATGCTCGACGCAGTCGGCCTGCGCGGGCTCGGCGCACGCCTGCCACAGCAGCTCAGCGGCGGCCAGTTGCAGCGGGTGGCCATCGCCCGAGCGCTGGTGCATCGGCCCGCACTGCTGCTGGCCGACGAACCCACCGGCAACCTGGACCCGCAGACCGCGGCCATGGTGATGGACGCGCTGGTCGGCCAGACTCGCGCCCACGGCGCTTCGCTGGTGCTGGTAACCCATTCACGGACTGCCGCTGCCCGCGCCGACCGCGTGCTGCAGCTCAGCGCCGAGGGCGTCTCTGCCTATACTACGCACGACACTGCCCATCCGCCCTGATTGATGACCGCCCCGATCCGCTCCCAGTACGAAGACTTCATGCGCCATGTGTATCGGCACGGGGTGCAAAAGACCGACCGCACCGGCACCGGCACCCGCAGCGTGTTCGGCCACCAAATGCGTTTCGACCTGCAGGAGGGCTTCCCGCTGGTGACCACCAAGAAGGTGCACCTGCGCTCGATCATCCAGGAGTTGTTGTGGTTCCTGACCGGCTCGTCGAGCAACCATTGGCTCCAGGAGCGTGGCGTCTCGATCTGGGACGAATGGGCCCGCCCGGACGGCGACCTGGGGCCCGTCTATGGCGTGCAATGGCGCAGCTGGCCGAAGCCGGACGGCGGCCACATCGACCAGATCGCGCAGGTCATGCGCACACTCAAGACCAACCCGGATTCGCGCCGCATCATCGTCAGTGCCTGGAACGTGGCCGACCTGGACAAGATGGCCTTGATGCCCTGCCACGCCTTGTTCCAGTTCTACGTGGCCGAGGGCCGACTGAGCTGCCAGTTGTACCAGCGCAGCGCAGACATTTTTCTGGGTCTGCCGTTCAATATCGCGAGTTATGCCCTCCTCACCCACATGGTGGCGCAGCAGTGTGACCTGCAGGTCGGCGACTTCATCTGGACCGGAGGCGATTGCCACATCTACAGCAACCACCACACGCAGGTGGAGCTGCAGCTGTCCCGCACACCCTTCGCCTACCCCGCACTGCACATCAGGCGCAAGCCGGATTCGATCTTCGGTTACGCGTTCGAGGACTTCGAGGTCCGCGACTACCAGTGCCATGGGGCGATCGCGGCACCGGTTGCTGTGTAAGGCACGGCGCGACAGCATGCGGGTCAACCTGATTTATGCACGGGCGCGCAATGGCGTGATCGGGCGTGACGGTGGCCTGCCGTGGCACTTGCCCGAAGACCTGGCGCACTTCAAGCGGCAGACTGCCGGCTGCCCGGTGATCATGGGGCGCAAGACCTGGGACTCGCTACCAGGGCGCTTCCGCCCGCTTCCCGGCAGACAAAACCTGGTGGTGACACGCCAGGTGGATTGGCATGCCGAAGGTGCCCGTGCGTGCGGCAGCCTCGCGTTGGCGCTGGACAGCCTCGCGCGACCCGGCCCGGCGCCGGCTGAGGTGTGGGTCATCGGTGGGGCCCAGCTCTATGCGCTGGCGTTGCCTCTGGCGCAGCGCATCGTGGTCACCGAACTCGAGCTCGACGCCGTGGGTGATGCCCACGCCCCGCTGCTCGACCCGTGCTGGGTCGAATCCTCGCGCGAGGCGCACAACCCCGACGTCGGCATCGGGTATGCGTTCGTCACCTATGCCAGGCACCCCATTGCACCAGGGGATTGATCGATGTCCAGGCACGGTTTTCTCGTCCACGGAGGGGTGCGTTGATGCAACTCGCAACCTGGAACATCAACTCCCTGACGGTGCGCCTGCCTCAGGTGCTCGACTGGCTCGCGGCCCATCCGGTCGATGCGCTGGCGCTGCAGGAAATCAAGATGACCGACGACAAGTTTCCGGCTGCCGCGTTCTCCGCCGCCGGATACCGGGCGCAGTGGTTCGGTCAGAAGACCTACAACGGCGTGGCACTGATCACCCGTGCCGAGGCAACCGACGTGGTGCGCAACATCCCAGGATTTGGCGATGACATGGCCCGTGTGATCACTGCCACCGTCCAGGGAGTCCGCGTGATCGGCGCCTACTTTCCCAACGGCCAGGAACCTGGCAGCGACAAGTTTGATTACAAGATGCATTGGCTCAAGGCCTTGCGCCACTGGGTTCGCACCGAACTGGAGCAGCACCCGAAATTGGTGCTGATGGGCGACTGCAACATCACCTTCGACGACGCCGACGTGTGGGACCCGGTAGGGCTGAAGGACACCATCCATTGCACCGAGGAAGAACGCTACGAGTTGCGTGCGCTGGTTGCGTTGGGCCTGACCGACTCGTACCGCCTGTTTCCGCAGCCCCCGAAAAGTTACAGCTGGTGGGACTACCGCGATTTCGCATTCAGGCGCAACCGGGGACTGCGCATCGACCATGTTCTGGTCAGCGCGGCCTTGCAACCGCGGGTCACGGCATGCGTCATCGACAAGACGCCACGCAAGAACGAGCGACCAAGCGACCATGCTCCGGTGGTGCTGAGCCTCACGCTCTGAACGCCGCCGCGGGGCGCGGAACTGTCCGCACCAGAAGATGATGCGCAGGGGCCACTCCACCCCATGGACACGGCGCTGACGCCAGCTGGCCCCTGCGGTCGGGCTATTCCAGACCGAGTTCCTGGATCTTGCGGGTGATGGTGTTGCGCCCGATGCCCAGCTTGACCGCCGCTTCGATCCGCCGACCCTTGGAAACCAGCAAGGCCGCCTCGATCAGGCGCGACTCGAAACGGCGTGTCAGCAGGCCCCAGACGTCGGGTTGACCGGCGGCCAGCAATTCGAAAGCTGCGTCCGACAGGTATCTTTCCCAGGAAGCTGCCGCGCCCTCGTGGATCGGTACCGGAATCACCACGCCGCCGTCCGCAAACGGGCCCGGTGCGACCATGGAAGCAGGCGGCAAACCAGACGGCCGGGACGGCATCGCTTCGAACACCGCCGCAGACGCGGCTGCGGTTGCCGGCACCAGGGGCACCGACGGATCGGACGCAGCCAGCACTTCCGGTGGCAAGTCCTTGGGTTCGATCACCTGCGCCGGCGCCATCACGGTGAGCCAATGGCAGATGTTCTCCAGCTGGCGCACGTTGCCGGGGAACGAGAAGTTGGCCAGCCGCGCCAGTGCCAGATCGGTGATGCGTTTGGGTTCGATGCCCAGCTGCACCGCGCTGACGGCCAGGAAATGGCGTGTCAGCATGGGTATGTCCTCGCGCCGTTCGCGCAACGCCGGCAGCCGCAGCCGGATCACGTTGAGCCGGTGAAAGAGGTCATCGCGGAACGCACCTTCGCGGACCCGCTGTTCCAGGTCCTGGTGGGTTGCTGCAATCACACGCACGTTGGTCTTGACGGAACTGTGGCCACCCACGCGGTAAAAGTGCCCGTCGCTGAGGACCCGCAACAGGCGCGTCTGCAGGTCGAATGGCATGTCGCCGATCTCGTCCAGGAACAGGGTGCCGCCGTCGGCCTGTTCAAAGCGCCCGCGTCGCATCGTCTGGGCGCCGGTGAACGCGCCGCGCTCGTGGCCGAACAATTCGCTCTCCAGCAGGTCCTTGGGGATCGCCGCGGTGTTGATGGCCACAAACGGCCCGTTGGCACCGGCACTGCCGCGCGGCGAATGCTTGTGCAACGCTCGCGCGACCAGCTCTTTGCCCGTGCCCGATTCGCCGGTGATCATCACCGTGACGTTGCTCTGGCTGAGCCGGCCGATGGCCCGAAAGACGTCCTGCATGGCAGGCGCCTGACCGAGCATTTCGGGCGCCGCCTCGACCCGCAGCTCCGCGACCTCCTCGCGCTGGCTTTCCTGCACCGCTCGGCGTATCAGTTCCACCGCCTTGGGCAGGTCGAAGGGCTTGGGCAGGTACTCGAAGGCGCCTCCCTGAAAAGCCGATACGGCACTGTCCAGATCCGAGAAGGCGGTCATGATGATGACCGGCAGGCCCGGGTGTTTTTCCTTCACCTTGTCCAGCAAGTCGAGTCCCGATCCACCCGGCATGCGGATGTCGCTCACCAGGATCTGCGGGCCGTCCTTGTCGGTCGAGGTCGCCAGCGCAGCCAGCACGTCGCGCGCATTGGTGAAACTGCGCGTGGCCAGGTTCTCGCGCAGCAGCGCTTTCTCCAGCACAAAACGAATGGACTGGTCATCATCAACGATCCAAATCGGCTTCATGTGTAGTGGGTCCTCGCGCAACTAGGGAAAGGGGTATGAGTATCTTGAAATCCGTGCGGCCCGGAACGCTGTCCACTTCGATCAGCCCATGGTGCTGCTGAACAGAGGTTTGTGCCAGTGTCAGCCCCAGTCCAGAACCTCCGTCCCTGCCCGACACCAGCGGATAGAAAATGCGGTCCCTGATCGAGTCTGGTACACCAGGCCCGTTGTCGATGACATGCAATTCCAGTGCCAACCGATAGCGGTGTTTGCCGAAAGTCACCTGGCGCGCCACGCGCGTGCGCAGGGTCAGCCGCGCGTCGCCAGTGGCGATGCGGTCCGTCAGCGCCTGACAGGCGTTCTGGGCGATGTTGAGCACGGTCTGGATCAACTGCTCGCGATCGGCCCGCAGTTCGGGGATCGACGTGTCGTAGTCACGCACCACCTTCAACACGCGCGGGAACTCGGCGACGATCAGCGAACGCACGCGCTCGCAGACCTCATGGATGTTGACGCCCTCCACCAGGTGCGCGCGCCGGTGTGGTGCCAGCAGCCGGTCGACCAGCGAGTGCAGCCGGTCCGCCTCGTGGATGATGACCTGGGTGTACTCCTTGAGCCCGTGTTCGGCGATCTCCAGTTCCAGCAACTGCGCTGCACCGCGTATGCCACCGAGCGGGTTCTTGATCTCATGCGCCAGATTGCGGATCAACTCCTTGTTGGCCTGGGCCTGGTCGGCCAGGCGTTCTTCGCGACCCTGGCGCGCCTGTTGCTCCTGTGGCAGCAACTCCACCACGAATTCCTCCGAGTGGTCAGTCTGCGTGACGATCACATGCACAGGGATAGGATCGTGGTTCAGTCGCTTGAGCCAGGAGTCGTAGCGCAGGGCGGCGAACTGGTTGCCGCGCGCACCATGCAGCGCATTTACCAGCAGCTGCGGCTCGGTGAAGCAATCGGCCAGCTGGGACTCTTCGATGATCCTGCGCGAGGTGCCCAACGCATCTTCCAACGCGGAGTTCGCAAACAGCACCGTGCCGTCGGCACGCACCACCGCCACCAGCGTGGCCAGCAGATCGAACGAACGCAGGTGCGTGGTGGACGAAACCACCGGACGGCCCGCGTCAGGCTTGCTCAAACCAGCTACTTCGCTGCCGGAACGCGACCCAGTTCACGGCGGATGCCGGCAATATCACTGTCATTGCGGGCCAGGCTGGCCTTGAGGTCGGAAACGCGTTCGAGGTACTTCTGGTAGTTGCGTGCTTCGTCGCCGCGTTTCTCGGGTTCGCCATTGTTGAATTCGCGCAGCAGCTCGGTATGGCGGGACTCGGCCTTCTTGAGTTCGGCCTCCAGGATCAGGCGGGCATCCGAATCACGTGCCCTTTGGTCCGACGCATCGACCCGGGACGAGGATTGCGGCGCCGCAGCCATCCTGATTGGTTGTACCGCACCTGATGCCTGGACCGGCGCCTTGAAACCCTGCACCACCGTGACATTGCCGCCCTGCACCAGTTTGCAGTTGGCCTTCTGGGCCTCGGGGACCGTGTTGGTGTATTCGTTCCCGCAGCGGTAGATGGATTCCTGGGCAACGCCGCCCGCCGACAGAAAAAGCGCG
>JANOUM010000492.1:0-10910 GCA_031416855.1 Rhodoferax sp.
CGGCGGCGGTACGCATCAAGGCGTGGCCGGCGGCCGGCCCGCCCACGGAGAATGGTGTGTCCATGGTGAAGCGACGCGCATACCGGGACGGCCGGACCATCTCCCATTTGTCACCCTTGCGCTCGACCTCGAACACCGCCAGTCCGTGCGCATTTTGTGATTTCTTCACCTTGGCGGCGTCCATGGCCGCGAAGCCGCCCACATGCAGCAGACCGTCGTCGGTGTATTCGTGGTTGAGGGCGATCAGGCCGCGGCTGGAGCTGCCGTTGATCGGGAAATACTCGACGCCGTCGTGGTGCATCCCGATCTGTACCGCCTGGTCGGCGGCGCTGTTGGAGCCATCGATCCTGAACGCCGGCATATTGCCGGGAATGCCGATCGGTTCGCCCCACTGCGCGAGCGCGGTGGCCAGGTACCCCGGGGGAACCACCAGCGCATCCCCCATGCCCGGCGCGATGCCCTTGAAACCGAGCTTGGGGCCACCCACGGCCGCGCCCATGGTGCCGCAACCGGCCAGCGGCGCAAGCAGGGCCACTACCGCGGCGGACCCGCCGCGCAAGAAGATACGCCGCTCGGGGCTCGATACATCGTGGATGCTGGGGTTGGACGAGCAATTGCTGTCCTCCATGGTGCCGAAGTCCTTGGACATGCTGTGTGTCCCCTGTCGTTCTGTGGCAGGGGGGTACCCGGTGCCATTGTGCCAAACCAGCGGTGCTGCCGGGGCGCTCCGTTTCCGTACGGGTGGAGCAGATCCTGCCGAGTGAAAGCGTCCATTCCCCTGATGGCGCTGGAGGGGGCGCGGGACCTGTGCCCCAACATCCGCCCCTACTGGTAAACCCACCACGTGCAGACACATGGGACCGGCAACCGTCTTGAGTGCTCAGCAGAAAATCCAGCCGGAGGCAGCGCACCTGCCTCAGCTAGCCGGGGATACCGACGCTCGCTGGTCCCTATTTCCAGACCGCGCGCAACACACGCATGACGTTGCCGCCAAGCACCTTGCCGATGTCGTCGTCGCTGTACCCATGCGCCACCAGCCAGCGCAGCAGGTTCTTGGAGCTTTCCCGAGGATTCTCTATCCCCTTGACGTATTCGACCCTCGGAAACTCCTCCGTATTGCGCGTCTCCTTGTTGGACAGGAACTTGGCGAACTGCCTGTGCAGCCCGACGTGGTCGCCCCAGTTCGTGTCGGTGCCGAAACAGACGTGGTCGATGCCAATCAGGTTGGCAACATACTCGAAATGCTCCATGACCGAGTCGATGTCATGGGTGCGGCGGTTATAGGTGATCGTCGTGTGGGGGGCCGCCTCGATGCCCACGACGCCGCCTCCGGCTGCCACTGCCTTGATGGCATCATCGGTCGCAAGGCGCTTGGAGTTCCACAACGCCCGTGCGCCGGTGTGCGACATGCAGATCGGGACCGAGGACAACTCCGCCGCGTCGATTGCGGTCAGCGTGCTGCCGTGTGACACATCGATCAGCATGCCGACCTTGTTCATGCGCTGCACCGCCTTGCGCCCAAAGGCCGTGAGCCCGGAGTCACGGTCTTCCTTCAGACCGGATCCGAGTGCGTTCGACTCGGAGTACGTCAGCCCGAGGAGCCGGACCCCCAGGCCGTACATGATGTCGATGCGGTCCAGTTCGTTCTCGATCGGCATCGCCCCTTCGATGCAGGCGACCCAGGCGATTTTGCCCTGGGCACGCGCCTGCTCGATCTCGTCGACAGTGCGCACATGGACCAGGAAGTCCTGGTGCGCGACGTCGCACAGCCGCATTCCCAGATCGTGCACGATGTCGGTCCACTTCCATCCGTTGTGGGACGTGATGCAGCACGACCCGTTCATCAGGTTGTCAAAGGTCACGTCCAGGTACGACTCGGCGAGGCCTTCATAGGCGCAGAACGAGCGCCCCCGTTGTCTCTGCATGCCGTACTGGTTCAGGTCGAGCGGGTTGTAGACCGGATGCTCATGCATCGAGATCATGATCTTCTCTTCCACCAGGCGCAGCGAGCGTCGCTCCTGCTCGGCGCTCAGGGGCACCAGCCACTCCGGGATGCGGTCCTTCGGCGTCAGGGCGAACTCCATGTAGTCTTCGCCCGGCGTGAGGTAGTCGTAGGCCTTGTAGCCCTTGTATGCTTTCTTGAGTCCCATGATGTAGGTCCTTTATTTGCGTGGTTTGAGATTGAGCAGCGAGGTCATGCTGATGGCCCCGTTGTTGGAGGATGGGTACGACAGATAACCGTCGAACTTCGCGCTGGCAACGAAAATCAGGTTCGGCACCCAGACTGACAAGGTCGGGATCTGGCTGACGACCACCTTCTGCGCTTCATCCATGGGCTGGATGCTCTCGGCGACCGTTGCCGACTCCTTGGCATCCCTGGCCCACTTCTCCAGGTCCGCGTCCTGGAACCCGGAATAGTTGAGGAACGAGTCCTTGCCGTACAGGTTGTAGAACGAGTCATAGATCACGACGATTGCGCCCCATTGCACGAACAGCATCTCGTACTCTTTGGTTTTCGACTGGCGGTCCATGTACACCTGGCGGTCGATCGGCTCGAGGACCAGGTCGATGCCGGCCTGGCGCGCGTCCTCCTTGATGATGCGCACCGATTTGTCGTAGTCGGTGCGCGAACCCTCGTACATCATCTTCATGGACAGCTTCTTGCCATTCTTCTCGACGATGCCGTCGCCATCGGTGTCCACGTAGCCCGCTTCGCGCAGGATCTTTTTCGCGGCTTCCAGGTTGAACGCCGGGTACTCTATCTTCGACTTGACGAAGTCCTTGTAGATCGGCGACACCGAACCCATCATCGGCACACCACTGCCCTCGAGCGCAAGCCGGATGATCTTCGGCCGGTCGATGCAATGCGCCACCGCCCTGCGCACCGCCAGGTCCGCGGCGAACTCGCTCTTCTTGCCATTGAACCCGATGTAGGCGTACCCGGGCGACGGCGGCTCGAAGATCCGGTAGTCCGGCTTGTTCCTGAACTGCGCCGCCATGGACGGCAGAAACTGCCGGCTGGTGGTGTGGATCTCGCCGGTTCGCAGCGCCAGCACCAGGGAGTTGTCGTCCTTGTAGATCCGGTAGACGATGCGGTTGATGGCGGGGGTGCCCAGGGCGGCCGGCCAGTCCGGATTGCGGTCGACGATGTAGTGCTGGCCCTTCTTCCATTCGGTCAGCTTGAACGGGCCCAGCCCGATGAGACCGCCCGCGTCATCGTTGAGCGTCATGGGCTCGGTGACCTTCTCCCAACGGTGTTTGGGCATCGGCGCGACCCAGAACATCATCACGTCGGCAAAACCCACCTGGGGTGCCTTCAGTTTGTATTCGACCGTCAGGTTGTCGATCTTGCGGGCCGACGCCACGTTGCTGAAACGCGTGTTCTGGAACAGCTTGTACTTGACCAGGTACTCGCTGGTGAACAGCACGTCGTCGGCGGTGAACGGCACACCGTCGTGCCATTTGATGCCGGGCGTCAGGTGCAGCACGAAGGTCTGGGCGTTGTCCTTGGCCTCGATCTGCCGCACCAGGTGGGACTTGACGTTCCCGTTTGCGTCCATGTAGCCGTAGCGCGGCATGATGGCCTCCTGCAACACCGCGGAGTTGACATCGTTGCTGGCCCAGAAGTTCAGGGTCTGGATGTCCCCCAGCAGGCCGACCGTGAACACCACGCCACGCGAGGACTGCGCCATCGCGTTGCTGCCAGCCGCGGTGGCCGTGAGAGCCAGCCCCAGTTCCATGAATGATCGTCTCGTCGTCATTGCACTACCCCTTATTGACAAGTTGTGGAAAAACTACCGCTTAAAAAAACACCGCCGACCAGGCCGTGGCGCCCGCATTCACTCACGCTTCGGATTCAGCGTCTCGTTGATGCCAAGACCCAGGAGATTGAAGGAAACGACAAAAAACATGATCGCCAGCGACGGGAAGACGATCAACCACCAAGCCGAGAAATGGTGCCCACCGCGGAACGCGGTCTGCAAGATGCCCCCCCATGACCAGGCGTTGGGGTCGCCAAGACCCAGATAACTCAGGCCGGCCTCCGTCAGTACGGCCGTGGCCATCACGATGGTGAGGTCGACCAGTGCCGGCCCCGCTGCATTCAGCAAGATGTGCTTGAACATGATCGTTCGGCGCGGTATGCCCAGCACGACCGCTGCCTCGATGAACGGAAGGCTGGCCAGCTTCAGCGTGGAATTGCGCACGATGCGTGCCAGCGTCGGCCAGGAAAACACACCGATGACCACCGCGACCGTCCCCACGCTGGGGCCAGTGATCGCGGAGATCAGGATCATCAGAGGCAGTGCCGGGATGGTCATGGCGATTTCGATCACGCTGTCGATGAGTGCGCCGATCCGCCCCCGAAAATACCCGGACACCAGGCCCAGGGGCACACCGATGCCACTCGCTACCGCGACGGCGGTGAGCGAGATGAACAGCGAGGTGCGCGCGCCCCAGACGACCTCGTCGAACAGGCTCAGCCCCAGCGCATCGGTGCCCAGCCAATGTGCACCGGAAGGTGGCGCCAGCGGCGCGGCTTCGTTGTAACCGACGGGGTAGGTCACCAGCATCGGCCCGAAAGCGCCAACCAGAACGACGATCACGATGCCGACCAGCCCGACCATGCCCAGGCGGTGCTTCGCGAACGATTGGGCAAAACTCTTCTCTCTCACGACGCGTTGGCCCCATGCAACTTGATCCGCGGGTCGAGCCAGGCAACCACCAGATCGGTCACGAGTGTCATCAGGATCACGCTGAATGCCAGGACGATGAACGCGCCCTGCAGCAGCGGGAAATCCTGCTTCTGGACCGCCTCGTAGATCATGGAGCCCAGGCCGGGCCAGGAGAACACGGTTTCCGTCAGCACGGCACCGGCGACCATCTTGCCCAGCATCAGGCCGGTCACGGTCACGGTGGGAATCATCGCGTTGCGCAGGGCGTGCCCCCAGGTGACGCCCCGGTCATTTACGCCCTTGGCGCGTGCAGTGCGGATGTAGTCCTCCTTGAGGACATCGAGCATGCTGCTGCGCGTGTACAGGACGATCTGCGCCAGGTTCACGATGACCAGCGTCACCGTCGGCAGGATCATGTGGTGCAGCACATCCATTGTGCGTTCGGATTCGTCGAGGCCGGGCGTCAGGGCGCCCCCGACCGGGGTGAGCCCGAGCTCCAGGCTGAACACATAGATCAGCAAGAAGGCCAGCAACGGAATGAAGATCGAGATCCCCAGCACGATCATCGTGCTGACGCTCTGGTCGAGCCACTTGCCCTTGTGCCGGGCGGAATACACGCCAAGCGGAATGCCGATCAGGAGCGTGATGAAAAGCGCGGTGCCGACTAGCAGCAAGGTCCACCCCAGGCGGGGCGCGATGATGGCGCTGACCGGCTCCTTGTAGAAGAAGGACTGGCCCATCTCCAAGTGCGCAAGATTGCGCAGGTACAGCGCGTACTGCTCGAACAGGGACCGGTCCAGCCCCAGCAGCACATTCAGCGCCTGGACGTCCTGGGGCGTCATGGAGTCGCTGATGAAAGCCGTGGTCGGATCGCCCGGCATCAGGCGCACGATCAGGAAGGTCACCGTGATCGCGGCAAGAAAGGTCAGTCCGCCTTTCATGATCCTGAGGATGATGTACTGGAACATGCGCGCGCCGCTCAGGATTCGCTGCCGTAAAGGTGGCAACGCACGTGGTGTCCGGGCTCGATTTCCCGCAGTTGCGGCTCCAGGTGCCGGCAGTCCTTCATCACATTCGGACAGCGCGTATGGAACCGGCAGCCGGCGGGCGGGTCGATGGCATTGGGAATTTCCCCGTGGAGGATGACCTTGGGCTCGCGTACGCCGGTCGACGCGATCGGTGCCGCCGAAATCAGGGCCCGCGTGTAGGGGTGCAGCCGGCGCTTGAAGAAGGCATCACGGGGCGCAAGCTCGACCACCTGGCCCAGGTACATCACCATGACACGATCGGACATATAACGCACGACGGCCAGGTCATGGGTGATGAACAGGTAGGTCAACCCCAGATCCTTCTTGAGCTGGTTGAACAGGTTGAGGATCTGCGACTGCACCGACACGTCGAGCGCCGAGACGGCCTCGTCGCAAATCAGGACCCTGGGGCTCAGGGACAGGGCACGCGCGATGCCGATGCGCTGACGCTGGCCACCCGAGAAAGCGAACGGATAGGACGAGGCCATCTCGGGCCTGAGCCCAACCCGCAGCAGCAACTCACCGACCGCCTGCCTGGCCGCCACGCGGTTTTCGGCCTTGCGGTGAACCAGCATCGGTTCGGCCAGGGCGTGGCCCACGGTCAAGCGGGGGTTCAGGGACGCATACGGATCCTGGAACACCATCTGGATCTGCTGGCGGAACTCCTGGGCCTGGGCGCCATGCAGGCCGCTGAGGTCGCGTCCCTGGTAACGAATGCTGCCGGCCGTCGCCTGTTCCAGCCGGACGATGGTGCGGCCCAGCGTGGACTTTCCCGAACCGGATTCACCCACCACGCTCAGGGTTTCGCCCTCCATCAGGTCGACGTCGATGCCATCCAGCGCGTGTACATACTTGCGCTGGCGCTGAAACAGGGATTTCTTCAGACCAAAGTATTTCTTCAGTCCGCGGACTTCGAGCAGTGCGTTCACGCCGTGGCTCCCGGGCCGGTCACCCAGCAAGCGACCGCATGACCGGTGGAGACTTCGGCCAGTGCAGGGACCTCGCGGGTGCAGATGTCCCGTCTGTGGCTGCAGCGCGGCGCAAAACGGCAGCCGGGCTCGAGGTTTTCCACGGAGGGCACGGACCCGGGGATCGAATAGAGCTCACCACGGTCGGCGACCAGGGACGGCAGTGAGGCCAGCAAGCCGCGCGTATAGGGGTGGGTGGGGTGGTCGAAGATGTCGCCGATGGAGCCGATCTCGACAATGCGGCCCGCGTACATGATCACCACCTCGTTGCAGGTTTCGGCGACGACGCCGAGGTTGTGGGTGATCAGCATGATCGACCCCTGGGTCTGTTGCTTGAGTTCCTGCATCAGAGACAGCACCTGGGCCTGAATGGTGCCGTCCAGCGCCGTGGTGGGCTCGTCCGCCAACAGGATCTGCGGCCTGCATGCGACCGCGATGGCGATCATCACGCGCTGACGCATGCCACCCGAGAGTTGATGCGGAAACTGGTCGCAGCGCTGTTCCGGGTTCGCGATACCGACTTCGCGCAACAGCGCAACGGTGGCGCTACGCCGCGCGTCCGCGCCCATCTCGGGTCGATGAATCCGAAACACCTCGGCGATCTGCCGCCCGACCGAGTGAACCGGGTTGAGCGAGGTCATGGGCTCCTGAAACACCATCGCGATATCACGCCCGCGGATCTTTTCCATCTCCGCTTCGGTCTTGGCCAGCAGGTTCTCGCCGTTGAACAGGATTTCCCCGCCCTGCACCAGCGCCGCCGCAGGGAGCAGACGCAGGACAGACAAGGCGGTCATGCTCTTGCCGCAGCCCGACTCGCCCACCACGCCCAGAACGCTGCCCTCGCGGACCGAGAAACTGAGCCCATCGATCAGATCACACACCTGCTCGTCGATCAGGAAGCCCATGCGGTAGCCCCTGAACTCCAGCACATTGCGCGTCACCACCATCCTTAGGGGGCCTCGCCGACGGAGGGACCAGGGCAACGGCGCTGGTGCGCTGGATTTGACGCGCCTGGCAGAAGAGGGTTCGGCTTGATCACGCATCATGCTATCGCGCGGGGATATGATGTGTCCAATCAATCTGAACCATATGTGATATGGCCAAAAATCATGATGCCCGACCACTTCGACCTCAACCTGATCCGCGTGCTACTGGCCGTTGCCAAGCACCGCAACGTCACGGCCGCCGGGCGTGAGCTGGGTTTGACGCAATCCTCCGTGAGCCATTCCCTGACGCGCCTGCGCGCGCTGTGCAAGGATCCGCTGTTCGTGCGGACCAGCGCCGGCATGTTGCCGACGCCATCGGCGAATGCCATGGTCGAGCCTCTCGAGCGGTCACTCGCGATCATGCAGACATCCCTCCAGGGAAGCATCGGTTTCGACCCCCTGTCGTCAGCGCGGTGTTTCAGCCTCCTGTTGTCAGATATCGGTCAATTGATCTACCTGCCGATCATTGCCGAGCATCTGGCGCGTACGGCCCCGCATCTGAGCCTCAAGGTATTGCACCTGCGCATCGACGCCTACCGGGAGGCACTGGTCGCGGGTGAGGCCGATTTCGCCATCGGCCACCTGCCCGCCCTGCTGGGCGGATTCCGTCAGATTTCGCTGTTCCAGGACCCTTACGTCTGCATGCTGCGCGCCGACCACCCGCACATTCAGGAAAAAATCACCATGGCACAGTACCTGGACGCGTCACACATCGTCGTGGAGCCGCCAGGACGCGGCCCGGGACTGGTCGAGCAGGCCTTGGCGCGCGTCCGCAGCAAACGCAAGGTTGCGCTGACCGTGCCGCACTTCTTCGCCGGCCCCTTGATCTTGCGCAGCACCAACTACTTGATGTCCGCTCCCAACTTTGCCCGCTTTGCGCTGCGCGACCTGCAGAACATTCGCACCATTCCCCTGCCCTTTCGCATCAAGAAACTCAGCGTCAAGCTGCTGTGGCACGAACGCATGCATCGCGATCCCGGCCACCAATGGATGCGCTCCGTCATTGCCGACCTGCTTCCGAAATCGGTCGGCCAGTTGTCGGAGTGAGCGTCCGGGAGTCACGCCCGAATCCGGGCCGGTGACTGCCACCGGTCCATGGAACCCTGATCATCTCGCCTGGCAGCGCCGGCGCATGTTGGGGCAGGCGGCGGGCCAGGGTGGCTTGTTCGAAGCTGTAGCCAAGCGACAGGAGTTTCTGTTCGCTGAAGGCCGCCCCCAGGAACGACAGGCACACCGGCAATCCGTCGCCGGTAAACCCGGCCGGGACGATCAGATCGGGCAGGCCCGACAGGTTCGCGATATTCGTGGCGGAGCCCACGGGAGGGCCGGTGGCATCTGCCGTCGGGCCGGCGACGAGTGCCGCCCTGCGCAAGGCCGTCGGGTACACGATGGCATCGAGGTTCTGCGCGGCCAGCATGCCGTCCATCGTGGCGCGCACCAGCGGCATCCCGTGGTCCCGCATCACGGTATAGCGGTAGTCGTCCAGCGTGCAGCTCGCTGCTTCGCGCTCCAGCTGGGCCCATCGCCCTGGATTGGGCCCGGTTCCATTCGGGCGTCTGGACGGCAGGCGCAGCGATCGCTCGATCAACTGCGCGATGTTCTTGGGGTAGTCCGGCCCGGTTGTAGCGAGATACGCCGCAATCTGCGGCGGAAATTCCGGCATCCGGATGGCGTTGAAGAACTCGTCCTTCGCGTCGAGCAGCCATTTCGGGCAACGCGTCTCGAAAATCGTCGCGCCGGCGCGGCGCATGGCGTCCAGGCTGGCCTGGACCACCCAATCCACATCGGCATCCGCACCCATGAAGTCACGCGCGATGCCGATCCGCGAGCCCTCGAGGGCCGTCGGATCCAGGTTTTTCGCGTAGTCGGTGACAAAGCGGCCTGCCCCGAGCCGCGTCGCGGGGTCCGCTTCGTCGATACCCGTCATCAGCCCCAAAGCCAGCGCCACGTCCAGCACGTTGCGCGCCATCGGGCCACCAGTGTCCAGGCTCAGCGACACCGGAATGATGCCGTCGCGACTGAGCAGCCCGTGGGTCGGTTTCAGGGCCACGATCCCGTTGGCGGCTGCAGGGCCGCGGATGGAGCCCCCGGTGTCCGTGCCCAATGCCAGCGGCGCGTAGGCGGCCGCGATGGCGACACCGGCGCCCCCTGAAGACCCGGACGTGGTCCGCATCAGGTCATGCGGGTTGCGCGAATATCCCAGGATGGAACTGAAGGTACCGGCAGATGCGAACTCCGACATGTTGACCTTGGCCAGGATCACCGCACCCGCGTCGCGCAACCGACGCACGAGATAGGCGTCGTCCGGCGGAATCGACCCCGCGAGCAGCACCGAACCGCCGGTGGTTGGCATGTCGAAAGTGTCGAAATTGTCCTTCAGCACCACCGGGATGCCATGCAACGGCGAGCGTGGACCGGTGGCCCGACGCTCCACGTCCAGAATGCGCGCAGTTTCGAGCGCAGCCGGATTCAGAACAATGACGGCGTTGAGTCTGGGGCCCTCGCGGTCATAGGCCTGGACCCGTGCCATGCACAAGCGCACCAATTGCTCGGAATCGAGCGTGCCAGCGTCGAAAGCTGCATTCAGATCCGCAATCGTCGCGGCATCCAGGTCTATCGACCTTTCGGCATCGCGGGCATGGTTTGGTTGATATGGCATTGATAGGTCGGCAAAGCAGCCCCGCTGGAAAACCATCTTAACGGATCGAATCCGAAGTCTTCCAGTTGGACCTATGCTTGGGTCTAGACCATCGGGTTGACCGTTTTCAAGGCCTTGAAGCGCCCGAAATCACGGTCGGCAGTCCACATCACGGTAACGCTGTTTTCAATGCAGATGGCCGCGATACGTGCGTCATGAAACTGCCCACCCTGGAGTCTGGCCTTGCGGGTCAGTTCGCCCAGGATGCGCCAGTGCTGCGGGCCACTGTGCAACAACTGTGCATAGGGCGCCGCCAGCCAGGCGTCCATCTGCTCGAGCGCCTGCTCGAAGCTGCTGGCCGGCTTGAATACCTTCGGATTCGTGGCGACGGCCAGGAATTCGTGCGCACAACTCACCGGGATGCCCCACCGCTGACCGCCCTCGGCCAGGGTTTTCAGGCATTCGAACGCCTGGTCGTGGAAGGTGGATTCACCCCGGTGCGCGTATACCAGGATATTGGTATCGACCGCGATCATGGCACGGGCTTGATGACGCGCGCGATTACGTGTTCTTCTTCCATCTGCTGCCAGCGGCGCGCATCTGCCACCAGCATCTCC
>JANOUM010000493.1:0-3249 GCA_031416855.1 Rhodoferax sp.
CGAGATGCTGGGCATGCCCTTGAACCATGTGATCGGGGCGCCAATCGCAAACTGCTTTGCGCCCGAGGGCCACCAGGCCCTGGCCGCCATGCTGGCCGGTGGGCAGCAAGCCCGGCGCGGCGGCGAACTGGACCTGATCACCGTGGACGGTGAGCGCGTGCCTACCTTGTTGTCGGTCAGTTGTCTGACCCTTGACGGTATCGCCGATGCACGGGCCATGGTCGCCACCGACCTCACGCGCCAGAAGCGTGGCGACGCGGCGATTCTGGCGCGCCAGACGCTGCTCGACGTGATCGCGGTCCAGCAGCGTACCGAGGCCAAGCTGCGCGATGCCATGGCCGCGTTACGCCTGCATGACAACGCACTGGGCGCCATCTCGCAGGGCGTCATGATCCTGGACGCGCAACTGCGCGTCACCTATGTCAACCGGGCCTGCGAGGTGATGACCGGTTACGAGGCGGCGGAGCTGATCGGCCAGTCCTCCAGCATGCTGCGCGGGCCCGACACCAGTTCCCGCAGCATGCAAGGCATGCGCGCCGAACTCGATGCAGGCGCGCTGTTCCAGGGCGAAGTACAGCACTACCGCAAGGACGGCACGCCGTTTTGGGACGAATGTTCGCTTGTTCCGATATGGGACGCCGAGGCCGGAGCCCTGCAATTCGTTGCCGTGATGCAGGATGTGAGTGCGCGCCGCGCGGCCGACGCGCAGTCCGTGTTGGCGGCCCGGGTGTTCGAACAAAGCGGCGAGGGGCTGATGATCACAGACGCCAAGTCCAACATCGTCAAGGTGAATCCGGCCTTCACTGCGATCACCGGTTTCAGCGCCGCCGAGGCGCTCGGACGCAGTCCGAGAATGCTCAGCTCGGGCCGGCACGACAGGCTGTTTTACCAGGCGATGTGGGCCGAGATGGAGAACACCGGCCGCTGGCAAGGCGAGATCTGGAACCGCCGCAAGGACGACGTCGACTACCCGCAGTGGATGTCCATCAGCCGTGTCGTCGATGCCGCGGGCCAGCCGACGCATTACATCGCGTCGTTCAGCGATATCACGCAACGCAAGCAGGCCGACGAAGACATCCAGCGCATGGCGCATTTTGATTTGCTGACCGGCCTGCCCAATCGCGCCTTGCTGGGAGACCGCGCGTCCCAGGCCTTGCGTGTCGCCCATCGCAATAACGAACCGCTGGCCTTGATGTTCATCGACCTGGACCATTTCAAGGACGTCAACGACTCGCTCGGCCATGCCGTTGGCGATCGCTTGCTGGTGTCGCTCTCGGCCCGTTTCATAAATGTGCTGCGCGACCAGGACACCCTGTCGCGCGTCGGTGGCGACGAATTCGTATTGCTGCTGCCTGGCACCGACGCCTCGGCGGCGGCACAGGTGGCGCGAAAGCTGTTGCAGCTGTCGCAACTCCCCTACCAAATCGGCCAACACGAATTGACGATCACGCCGTCGATCGGCATCGCGATCTACCCGCTGGACGGCTCCGACTTCGACGCACTGTCGAAATGCGCCGACGGCGCCATGTACCGCGCCAAGCAGGACGGCCGCAATGCCTTCTGTTTTCATACCGCCGATATACAAGTGCATTCGGCGCGGGTGCCGCTGCTTGAGAATGCGTTGCGCCGCGCGCTTGAGCGCGGGCAACTGCAATTGCACTACCAGCCCCAGCGCTCGCTGCAGAGTGATCGCATCGTGGGCGCCGAGGCGCTGCTGCGCTGGAAGCACCCCGACTTGGGATGGGTGCCGCCAGCCGAGTTCATCCCGATTGCCGAACGCAGTGGCCTGATCGGGCCAATTGGCGAGTGGGTGCTGCGCAAGGCCGTGAGCCAGATGAAGGACTGGATCAGCGCCGGCATGGCGCCGCTGGTGATGGCGGTCAACCTGTCAGCGGTGCAGTTTCGGCAACGCGAGCTGCCGGAACTGGTGCACGGTATATTGCAGCAAGCAGGCCTACCCGCCCGGTACCTGGAACTGGAACTCACCGAAAGCGTGGCATCGCACAACCCGCTGGAGGCGGTCGAAGTGATGAACAAGCTGCATGGTTATGGTGTTCGCATGTCGATTGACGATTTCGGCACCGGCTACTCGTCGCTGAGTTATCTCAAGCGCTTCAAGATTGACAAGCTCAAGATCGACCAGTCGTTCGTGCAAGGCGTGACCAGCGACACCGACGACCAGGCCATCGTCACGGCGATCATCAGCATGGCCCACAGCCTGGGGCTGAAGACCATCGCCGAAGGCGTGGAGACGCTGCAGCAGATGCAGTACCTTCGCGACAGGGGCTGTGACGAGATGCAGGGTTATTGGTACAGCCGGCCGCTGCCGGCAGAAGAATTCCTGGCGTTTGCACGCGCAGGCGCGGGCGACGCCGCCGTGCAAGGTACAGTGCAGAGCGTCTGAGGCATTCTCAGCACCGGGTTCAGGGTCGCACCGAATACCTGTTGGGGGTCGCAGCCGCGCCCTCACTTCGCGTGCTGGCCGCGCCGGTCCTCAAAGGTTCCGTCCCAGTCCGGCCTTGGTGGCTGGTCGCGATACTGCCGGCAACGCGTTTGCATCAGCAGCGAAGGCCGGTCGTCCGGGTTAATCAGCAGACATTGCCCGAACAGTTCCAGCGCGTCGTCCCAGCCGCTCCTGCGATAACAGACCAGGCCCTCTTCATACAGTTTGAGCAGTCGCAGGTTTTCATCGGGTAGCGGCATATCCGCCAAACCGATCAGCTCGTAGATGAGCAGCGCCTGGGCGCGACCCTTGACGCGCACCAGATCGAGTTCGCGCAGCCGGAAGGCGCCGGCGACCAGATCGGCAGTATCACCACTGATGATGATCTGGGTACCGTAGATCTTGTTCAGACCCTCGAGGCGGGAAGCGAGATTGACGGCGTCCCCCATCGCACCATAATGAAAGCGGTACTTGGAACCGATGTTCCCGACCAGCATCATGCCGGAGTTGATGCCGGTCCGTGCCTTGATGCGGGGACGGCCGATTTTCTCCCACGCGTCGCTGAGTGAGTCGCGGCGCGCGCGCATCGCAAGGGCGCTCATGCACGCCCGCGTCGCATGGTCGGCCTGGGTCATGGGGGCCCCATAAAGCGCAAACATTTCGTCGCCTACATATTCGACCAGCGTGCCTTGGACGGCAAACACTTCTTCGGTCATCTGTGCGTAGTATTCGCTCAGCACGGCAATCACCTCCTTGGGCGTGTGGCTCTCGGAAAAGCTGGTAAATCCTTCCATGTCGCTGAGCAG
>JANOUM010000494.1:0-2190 GCA_031416855.1 Rhodoferax sp.
ACATGTCGGTCATGCCGGCGACGGCGATCTCGCTCTGGCCCACACCCACGGTCTCGACGATCACGACGTCGTAACCGGCAGCCTCGCACACCAGCATGGCTTCGCGTGTCTTGCCGGCCACGCCCCCAAGCGTGCCGCCCGACGGGCTGGGGCGGATGAAAGCCCGTTCATCGACCGACAGTTTCTCCATGCGTGTCTTGTCACCCAGGATCGAACCGCCAGAAACAGTGGACGAAGGATCAATAGAGAGCACGGCCACGCGGTGACCCAGGCCGATCAGGTGCAGGCCCAGCACTTCGATGAAGGTGGACTTGCCGACACCTGGCACGCCGCTCAGGCCAAGCCTGAACGCGCGCCCGGTGTGCGGCAGCAAGGTATTGAGCAGCTCGTCGGCCAATAAGCGATGGTCCACGCGCGTCGACTCCAGCAGTGTGATGGCCTTGGCCATGGCACGCCGCTGGGCGGGACCGCTACCCGCGAGAACGGTATCCACGAGCCCCTGTTCTGACCAAACCAATCCTCGTTCCAATTGAGCCGAATGCGGTTCCGGTTGATGCCTCTCCTGTTCGGGCTGAGCCTGTATCCGTTCGGGCTGAGCCTGTCGAAGCCCCGCGGCCACGGTGACCTTCGTTTCAGGATCTGAGCCGTCTTCCAACCCGCGAACGACGCTTGGACGCGCCTGCGCCGGCGTGCTCCTGCTAAGCCCTTCGACAGGCTCAGGGCGAACGGTCAATGGCCCAGTCGGCGCGGTCAATGGCCCAGTCGGCGCGGTCAATGGCCCAGTCGGCGCGGCCAATGGACCAGTCGGCGAGGTCAATGGCTGTGACCGACTCGGGAAACCCTGGTGTGGCACCCTGTGTCGATCGGCTCTGACAGCATGGGGACCTGTTTTTGCTTTCGCCAGCGCTTGTATGCGCGACCAATCTCCAGCCACCAGTGCGTCCTTTTTCCCACGCGACCACCCCTTGACCTGCTGCTCAAACGCGATGGCAGCGTCGCGCGTCTCAAACTCACCCTGCCAGATCAACTGAACTGGCTTACGCGTTGACGTATAGCCGCGTTCCGCCAAGTGATGCTGCTGCATGCGATTTTCGATGTCGTCAGTGTGGCCACAATAGTACGAGCCATCGGAGCAGCGAAGCAAATAGACGAGAAATGGACGCATTGGCGAGGCCTGACTGCGTTATGTCCGAATCCATGCCAGCGGATCAACCAGGAATTCCTCCGCCTCCCGTCGCCGCAATTCCTTGGACCTATCGGACTGTTCCTTGATGTCTTCCCACGCCCGCCCGAAGGCTGGGAGCTTTCCAATGTTGTACGCCATCCCGGACCACCATTCAGACCATACGTCCGATCCAACGCGCCTTCCCATGCGCAGGATGATCTGCTGACTGCACCAGTCGACGTGGTGATAGAAACCGTCGAAAGCCTGCGCGAATATGGCGGCCAAAGCTGAAACGGCTGCGGAAAATGCAGAGACGATATCGGTCCATTTCGCTGCGTCCAAGTGGCCAACCTATTGCTTGCGGGGCTTCGACAGGCTCAGCCCGAACGGATAGAAACGGACGCGGTTCGATGTGCCCAGCGACAGCGTCACGTCGCCGCCGCCTTCTTGATCTGCAACAGCACATCCCGTGCCGACACCGGAATCGGCGTGCCCGGGCCGTAGATGCCTTTCACGCCGGCGGCATACAGCATGTCGTAGTCCTGCCGCGGAACCACACCGCCGACGAAGACGATGATGTCGTCCGCGCCCTGGCGCTTGAGTTCCGCAATGATTGCGGGCACCAGCGTCTTGTGGCCGGCGGCCAGCGTGGACACACCGACCGCATGCACGTCATTCTCGATCGCCTGGCGCGCGCATTCCCCGGGGGTCTGGAACAGCGGGCCTATGTCCACGTCGAAGCCCAGGTCGGCGAACGCCGTGGCCACCACCTTGGAGCCGCGGTCGTGGCCGTCCTGGCCCAGTTTGGCGATCATCACGCGCGGGCGCCGGCCCTGCTGCTCGGCGAAAGCCGCAATATCCTGCTTGAGCGTGTCCCAGTACTGCATGCTGTCTCCGGCGCTGGCATCCGAATCGTAGGCGGCGGCATAGACGCCGCTGACCTTGTGGGTGTCGGCGCGGTGGCGGCCGAAAGCCTTTTCCAGCGCATCGGACGCCTCACCCACGGTGGCGCGCAGACGCATGGC
>JANOUM010000495.1:0-6761 GCA_031416855.1 Rhodoferax sp.
CATGGAGACATTCATGCCCTGGCCGGCTTTCGGGCTGTGGGTGTGGCAGGCGTCGCCGGCAATGAACACGCGTGGCACCCGCGAGCCGATTTCATCGGGCTCGACATCGTCGAACCGCTCACACAGGCGCTGGCCGATTTCGTAGACCGACCACCACGCCACTTCCTTCACCTCCAGGGTGTAGGGATGCAGGATCCGCTGCGCGGCGGCGATCAGCTCTTCGATGCTGATGTTGCGATTCGACACGCGCTCGTTGAGGTTGAGCTTGTCGAGCTCCACATAGATGCGCACCAGGTAACCCCCTTCACGCGGGATCAGCACGATGCTGCCTTCTGCGGCCGACTGGATCAGGGCCTTGAAACGGATGTCCGGAAAGTCGGTGACTACCAGTACGTCCATGACGCCCCAGGCATGGTTGGCAAAGTCGCCCTGCAGCGAGCGGCCGATCGACTGCCGCACCCCGCTGCGCGCGCCGTCGCAGCCCACTACATACCGGGCGCGGATGGCCTCGACCTCGCCCGCGTGACCGTCGTCCTGGCGTTCGAACCGGGCCGTGACCGGATGGTCGGTGACGCCATCGGGCGCACGCTCCAGTGCCACCAGGCGGCGGCCATAACGCGGCACCAGCCGCGCCGGCGACCTTTGCATGGCCTCGAGATAGAAATCGTGCACGCGGGCCTGGTTCAGGATCACATGGGGCATGTGCGACAGGCCGTCCTCCACGTCTTGCACCCGTCCACTGCGCACGATGTGGTTGTTGTCGCTGTCGCCGGGCTTCCAGAAGGTCGTCTCGTTGACCCAATACGCCTCCTTCAAGACGCGCTCGACAAAGCCGAAAGCGGCGAACATCTCCATCGTCCGGCAGGCGATGCCATCGGCCTGACCGAGCTGCAGGGGGCCGGACTTTTGCTCCACGACCACGGTGCGGAGATCGGGAAAAGCCGCCAACTGCGCGGCGAGGGTCAGGCCTGCCGGGCCACAGCCGACGATCAGTACGTCGGCGCTGGCAGGAAGGCGACTCGCCGCAGCTGGCTCCAGGGCCGGCACCGCCGCGTCCTGCAGCCCGGGGTCACCGGCTCGAAATCCATTGAGATGAAATTGCATGGGTTGTTTCCTTGCCTCTACCGGTTGCAAGCTGCCGGACCGTGTTGTCGCAACCTGCGGCCCACCTGCGACGTGATCAAAACAAACTCTGCTGCCCGGCCAACAGCGCCGGCCGGAACAAGGTCTCATCCATCTCGACCCGCTGCCGGTTCAGTGCCAGCCGCGCGCAGGTTTTCTGGAACCGCTGCGCGATCAGATCGGCCCAGACCCCGCTGCCCTTCATGCGGGTGGCGAAATCGGCGTCGTAGTCCTTGCCGCCGCGCATCTCGCGGATACGCGCCATGACGCGCGTGGCACGGTCGGGGTAATGCTGTGCCAGCCATTCCTGAAACAATGTGTTCAATTCCCAGGGCAGGCGCATGACGGTGTAGAACGCGCTGCCTGCGCCCGCCGCTGCTGCCGCCTCCAGCACCTGCTCCATGTCGTCGTTGATGAACGGGATCTGCGGCGCCACACTCACGCCCACCGGCACGCCGGCATCGGCCAGCGCCCGAATGGTGCGCAGCCGACGGTGCGGCGCCGCGGCGCGCGGCTCCAGGATGCGGGCCAGGCGCGGGTCGAGCGTGGTGATCGTCACGTAGACCGCGGCCAGGCGTTTTGCGGCCATCGGCGCCAGCAAGTCGAGATCGCGCTCGACCCCACTTCCCTTGGTGACGATGGCCAGCGGGTGGTGGCAGGTGTGCAGCACTTCCAGCACCGCGCGGGTGATCCTCCACTCGCGTTCGGCCGGCTGGTAGGCATCGGTCGCGGAACCGATCACGATCTGGCGCGGCACGTAGCTTGGCGCCTGCAACTCGCGTGACAACACCCGCGCCAGGTTGGGCTTGGCGATGATGCGGGTCTCGAAATCCAGCCCGGGCGAGAGGTTCAGGTAGCTGTGGGTGGGCCGGGCGTAACAGTAGATGCAACCGTGCTCGCACCCGCGGTACGGATTGAGGCCGTAATCAAAATGGATATCCGGTGAGTCGTTGCGGGTGATCGCGCTTTTGGCATCTTCGGCCGTGACGATGGTGGCGGGCGGCGCTACTTGCTGGCCCAGGGAGTGGTCGAGGGAGTTCCAGCCGTCGTCGAAACTGTCACGCGCGTCGGTAGCGAAACGGTGTGCCATGCGGGACGCACTGCCGCGCCCCTTGATGGCTCCGACCAGGTGGATGGCCTCGTAAATACTGGACATTCAACCAGTATATGGATCTACCGGCTCAGGGTCAACGGTAGTCGCGCTCCATCAGCCGCGCGCGCGCTTGGTGGTACTCGCGGCGCAGCTGCGCCACGAAGTCGGCGGTGCTGCGCACTTTGTCGATGGCACCGATGCCCTGCCCGCAACCCCAGATGTCCTTCCAGGCCTTCTTGGCGTCACCACCGAAGTTCATGTGGCTCGGGTCACTCTCGGGGAGGTGGTCCGGGTCAAGCCCGGCGGCGCGGATGCTGGGTGCCAGGTAGTTGCCGTGCACCCCCGTGAACAGGTTGCTGTAGACGATGTCGTCCGAGTTGCTGTCCACGATCGCCTGCTTGTACGCCTCGGCGGCGCGAGCCTCCTCGGTGGCGATGAAGGCCGAGCCGATGTAGCCGAAGTCCGCGCCCATCGCCTGCGCGGCCAGCACCGCACTGCCAGTGGCGATCGAGCCCGACAGGGCCAGCGGGCCGTCGAACCACTGCCGGATTTCCTGCACCAGCGCAAACGGGCTCTTCACTCCGGCATGCCCGCCGGCACCCGCGGCCACGGCAATCAGGCCGTCGGCGCCCTTCTCGATCGCCTTGTGGGCGAACTTGTTGTTGATGATGTCGTGCAGCACGACGCCGCCGTAACTGTGTGCCGCGGCGTTGATGTCTTCGCGCGCGCCCAGGCTGGTGATGGTGATCGGCACCTTGTACTTCACGCTCATCTGCATGTCGTGATCGAGCCGGTCATTGCTTTTGTGCACGATCTGGTTGACGGCGAACGGCGCGGCCGGCCGATCCGGGTGCGCCCGGTTGTAGCCCGCCAGCGTTTCGGTGATCTCGGCCAGCCACTCGTCGAGTTGCGACGCAGGGCGGGCATTGAGCGCCGGCATGGCTCCGACGACACCGGCGATGCACTGGGCGATCACCAGTTTGGGCGTGCTGACGATGAATAGCGGCGCACCGATGATGGGAAGGGGAAGCTTGTCGAGGGGCGCGGGTAGTCTGGACATGAACAGCGTTGACTCGGGGTAGATCAGAACGACTCCAGCGCCAGCGCGGTCACGCAGTCGGCACCGTCCACGATGCTGTCACGCATGCCGGGCGCCCTGGCCAGCAGGTGGTCGGCATAAAAACGCGCGGTGATGATCTTGGCCTGCATGAACGCAACGTCGTTGCCCTGGGCGATCTGCTCCTGCGCCACCAGCAGGGCACGTGCCATCTGCCATCCGGCCATCAGGTTGCCGGCCAGCATCAGGTAGGGCACGCTGCCACCGAACACCGCGTTGGGCGAGGCCTTGGTCTGCCCGGCCACAAAATGCACAACGTCGGTGAACGCAGCGCGCGCGGCCCGCAGCCGACCCGCTACGGCCACGGCCATCTCGGTGCCGCTGGCGGTCAACTCCGCCTCGGTGCCGGCAATCTGCGCAGCAATCGCCAGCGCGGTCTGGCCGCCGTCGCGCGCCGTCTTGCGCCCGATCAGGTCATTGGCCTGGATGGCGGTGGTGCCTTCGTAGATCGTGAGGATCCTGGCGTCGCGGTAATACTGCGCTGCGCCGGTCTCCTCGATGAAGCCCATGCCACCATGCACCTGCACGCCCAGGCTGGTCACTTCCAGGCTCATCTCGGTGCTGTAGCCCTTGACCAGCGGCACCATGAATTCATAAAAGGACTGGTTTTGCTTGCGCACATCGGCTTGCGGATGGTGGTGCGCAGCGTCGTACGCTGCCGCTGCCACCGATGCCATCGCACGGCAGCCCTCGGTGTAGGCGCGCATGGTCATCAGCATGCGCTTCACATCCGGGTGGTGGATGATCGGCGCGCTGGCCTGGATCGAACCGTCGACCGGTCGGCTCTGCACACGGTCCTTGGCAAAACTCACCGCCTTCTGATAGGCCCGCTGCGCGATCGCAATGCCCTGCACGCCCACCGCGTAACGCGCCGCGTTCATCATGATGAACATGTATTCCAGGCCACGGTTCTCCTGGCCCACCAGGTAACCCACGGCGCCGGGCCCGGCGCCGTTCTGGCACACCGCCGCCGTGCCGTCGCCGTACTGCAGCACTGCCGTGGGCGAGGCCTTGATACCCATCTTGTGCTCGATGCTCACGCAGTACACATCATTGCGCGCGCCGCAGCTGCCGTCCGGGTTGACCATGAACTTGGGCACGACGAACAGGCTGATGCCCTTCACGCCTTCGGGGGCGCCGGTCACGCGTGCAAGCACCAGATGCACGATGTTCTCGGCCATGTCGTGTTCACCGTAGGTGATGAAGATCTTGGTGCCGAAGACCTTGTAGGTGCCGTCGGGCTGGGCCTCGGCGCGGCTGCGCACCATCGCCAGGTCGGAGCCGGCCTGCGGCTCGGTGAGGTTCATGGTGCCGGTCCACTTGCCGCTGACCAGGTTCTCGAGGTAGGTGGCCTTGAGTTCGTCCGACCCCGCCGTCAACAGGGCCTCGATGGCGCCGTCGGTCAGCAAGGGGCACAGGGCAAAACTCATGTTGGCGCTGTTCACCATCTCGATGCAAGCCGCGCCGATGGTCTTCGGCAAACCCTGTCCGCCGAAATCCACCGGATGCTGCAGTCCCTGCCAGCCACCCTCGGCGAACTGACCGTAGGCCTGCTTGAATCCCGGTGTGGTGCTTACCACGCCGTCCTTCCAGGAAGACGGGTTCTTGTCGCCCTCCCAGTTCAGCGGGCCGAGCACGTCCTGGTTGAACTTGGCGGCTTCTTCCAGCACCGCCTGCGCGGTATCGAAACCGGCATCCTCGAACCCTGGCATCTGCGCGACCTGCTCGATGTTGGCCAGGTAGCGGATGTCAAACAACATGTCCTTGATCGGCGCTATGTAACTCACGGGGAGCCTCCAGATGCGAAAAGGCCGTTCTTCCCGAGCTGCGTGTCCAAGGAGAACGGCCGTTGAAACGAGGGGCATGTCGCCGCCTGGGCAGCGACATGCAGGGCAGCGCCCAGCAGTTACAGCTTGGCCACCAGTTCCGGCACAGCCACGAACAGGTCGGCTTCCAGCCCGTAGTCGGCCACGCTGAAGATCGGTGCCTCGGCATCCTTGTTGATCGCCACTATCACCTTGCTGTCCTTCATGCCGGCCAGGTGCTGGATGGCACCGCTGATGCCGCATGCCACATACAACTGCGGCGCCACGATCTTGCCGGTCTGGCCGACCTGCCAGTCGTTGGGCGCATAACCGGCGTCCACTGCGGCGCGCGAGGCACCCATCGCGGCGCCCAGCTTGTCGGCCAGCGGTGTCATCACTTCAGTGAACTTCTCGGCGCTGCCCAGCGCGCGGCCACCGCTGACCACGATCTTGGCGGCGGTGAGTTCGGGGCGGTCGTTCCGGGCGATCTCGCTGCCGACAAAAGTGGCCTTGGGGCTGGCTGCCACGGCGCTGACGGTTTCGACCACCGCCAAGCCGCCCGTCGCCGCAGCCGGGTCGAAACCGGTGGTGCGGACCGTCAGCACCTTGATCGCGTCCAGACTCTGGACCGTGGCGATCGCGTTGCCCGCGTAGATTGCACGCTCGAAGGTGTCGGCGCTGTCGACCTTGGAAATTTCCGAGATCTGCCCGACATCGAGCTTGGCTGCCACACGCGGCGCGATGTTCTTGCCCGACGCGGTGGCGGCGAACAGGATGTGGCTGTAGCCCGAGGCCATCGCCAGCACTTGCGCAGAGACATTCTCGGCCAGGCCATGGGCGAAACCCGCATCTTCGGCGTGCAGCACCTTCGCTACGCCGGCAATGGAGGCCGCCGCCGCCGCCGCCGCCCCGGCATTCGAGCCCGCCACCAGCACATGCACCTCGCCGCCGCACTGCAGCGCGGCCGTGACGGTATTGAGCGTGCCGCTCTTGATCACGGTGTTGTCGTGTTCGGCAATAACCAGGGCTGTCATGTCAGATCACCTTCGCTTCGTTCTTGAGTTTGTCGATCAGGGCGGCCACATCGGCCACCTTGATGCCGGCGCTGCGCTGCGGCGGCTCCTTGACCTTGAGCGTCTTGATGTGCGGTGCCACGTCCACACCCAGGTCAGCGGGCTTGAACACGTCCATCTGCTTCTTCTTGGCCTTCATGATGTTGGGCAGCGTCACGTAGCGCGGCTCGTTCAGGCGCAAATCGGTGGTGATGATGGCCGGCAGCGTGAGCGAGACGACCTCCAGGCCGCCGTCGACCTCGCGTGTAACGCGGGCCAGGCCGTCGGCGATCTCGACCTTGCTGGCGAAGGTGGCCTGCGGCAGGTCGCACAGCGCTGCCAGCATCTGGCCGGTCTGGTTGCAGTCGTCGTCGATGGCCTGCTTGCCCAGGATCACGAGGCCGGGTTGCTCCCTCTCTACCAGCGCCTTGAGCAGCTTGGCCACCGCCAGCGGCTGCAGCTCGTCGGCGCACTCCACCAAGATGGCGCGGTCAGCGCCGATAGCCATGGCGGTGCGCAGGGTTTCCTGGCATTGCGTGACCCCGCAGGACACCGCGATCACTTCGGTGGCC